>CALGLS010000565.1 GCA_937959375.1 uncultured Saprospiraceae bacterium | reverse complement strand
CATTGCAACTGGAACCATTTCCGGACTTGCACTCGATCTTGGCCCTGATCTCCTTTTCAATGATGGTGATGTTTTCAACCTGGATGCTGGCCCAGGTGGTACTGCTTACCTTTGGTCGACCGGTGAAACAACACAAAGCATTACAGTCGATATGCCGGGTACTTATTCTGTCACCGTTACCACAGGTTTTGGTTGCGACCAAACGGATGAAATAAACATTGACCAATTTATTTCCACAAAAGATTTAGCAGCTACTACACTAAAAATATATCCAAACCCTAGTGCTGGATTGATCAACATCCAATTAGGCGATGAAGTACCACAAGAACTAAAATTATATAACTCAATTGGGCAACAGGTTCAAAACATCAATAATAAAACTTTTGTAGCGAATGGCATTTCCTCTGTTGATCTCTCGAAGCATACAACTGGAATTTACTTTTTAGCTTGTAGGTATGCGGATGGGAAGCGATCTGTTCAGCAGGTGGTGTTGGAGTAGTTGTTATGAGGTCGTTTATGCGCTTTGAGTAAAATAACTTTAAAGAAAAAAGCCCATGCTTAATAAGTATGGGCTTTTTTTTCAGTCCCTCTAGCATTTAATTTATTTTTAAAAAATCAGTTTATAATATTAGAAATCAAGTAGGAGTACATCAATTTTGTCACCTTAAAGTCTAAAATGGGTGTTCTTTGTTAAATTGAAAGTAAGTAATGATTAGGAAGGAGAATATTTGGTATATTTAATTTCAACTAGAGTAGTTAATACTAAATATTCATGATGAAAGAAATTATTCCTTTATTGACAGCCTTCTTTATATGGTTCAATGTATCAGGACAAATTACACCTTGGAATTATAATAATACAAATAATATCGGTAGTACATTTGATGCTCCAATAAATTACGGAGAAATAATTCCAAAAGATAATTCCTTTTTAGTCGTAAATGGAGGAACGCTTCTCGAACTATCATACTATGGAGAGTTTATTCACTATGAAAGACTCTATACCAATGGCTCTGTTCCTGGTCAAAAAGACGTTTTCTTTATAGATGAAATCATAGATAGAGATAGTAATTTTACTTTAGCTGCAAGATGGAGCGATGTTTCAGGAAATATTTATTTGAGCACTTACTTTGAAGGAAATCTTTTTAATCTGGAGAATGGAATTTTAAATTTTGACATTTCAGATGTAATTACCCCAAACACTGATACAAACAAACCCTCTGCTATAAAAATAAGTCCCGAAAATTATCTTTTTTGGGGCCAAGAGTGGATGCATAAGGTTAGAGTCGCCGATGCACGGACAATTCAACTCGAGTGGAGACGTCCTATTGAAGGAGGACTTGTAACTTCCCTAAAAAAAACCTGTAATGGATATATCACTCTTAGCATAGACGGAGTTGCTAATCATTACAACGAGGACTTTAATCTAATGTGGTCTACCGACTTAAATCATTCTGGTGAAGAAGTATCGATACTCAATGATGGTTTTGTTTTTATTGGGAATGATTCAGAGAAAGGGATTCTTACCAGAACTGATTTAAAAGGAAACATTATATGGCAAAACTCCTACGATGACATTCAGGTTAATTCTATGACTACAACGTCAGACGAGTTTATTCTTGTTGTCGGGAAAGATTTATTAGCGCCCTTCGATTCAAGAAGTTTAAACATATTTAAAATGGATACTTCAGGTAAGTTAGTTTGGTCAAAAACAGAAAACAAATATCCTGGAACAAAAATTATAGAAAGTCCATATGGTGGTTACTTGGTTTTAATCAGTAAATATCAAAGTTTTGACGTTTCTTTTATAGACATAAACGGCGATTTTTCATCAGAAGATAACTCTACAATATTCAATGATATTTTATCTATAAATAACATAGAAACGACAACTGCTAATTCAGGAAGAATCTTTGAGACTCCTTTTCTAGAAGAAACTGGATACTTTTTTCCAAAAGATAGCAGTACTAGCACTATTAGTTCGCTTTCACTTTGGCTTTCAGGAGTTGATGAGTTTTCGCATACTTACGCTACTACGCCTTTCTATCAAAATAACTTTAGTCCCGGGCCCGTAAATGATAAATTTAACGGCTTTTTCTTTAAAAATTGGGTTTTAAGAAAAGACATTATTGATGAATTCATTGAAGATTCAAAAGATAAAAAATTTTCAAACCCTATACCTTATCAATTAATTTCATGGCCAGCCTTTGGAAATCCGAATATAAAATATAATGGTAATCAAATTCAAATCCATGAACCATTAGCTCCTTTTATAGACGTCAACAATGATGGCATTTACAATGTTTTTGATGGTGATTACCCTCAAATGAAAGGTGATAAAATGTTATGGTGGATTATGCATGCTAATACCGAAGTCGTTGATAACAATTATCTATCATTAGGATTTGACATTCAAGGTAGTGTCTACGCTTTCAATTGTGGTGACTCTCTACTACAAAATACTGTTTTTGTTGATCTCAATATAAAAAACAATTCAAACAAGGCTTATACTGATTTTAACATAGGTTTAAATACAAGCTTTAGCTTGGGCTGCCCCATTAATGATTACATGGGTACCATACCTGAAAGAAATACTTATTACTGTTACAATCAGTATATGAATGACGAAGATGGTTGCCCATACTTTGACAATCACTACGGGAACAAGGTTCCAATACAATCTATTACCCTTCTAAATCACCCCCTCAGCAGTACTAACTACACTGCTATCAATGTTATAAACCCCAATTCAAGTATTCCGTATCAACATGACCCTTCTACACCTCATGAAATTCATCAATTTATGCAAAGCATATGGCCTGGGGATATTCATTTAAAGAAGGGCAATGATGGCTATGACACAAATGGGCCACCAATAGATTTTGCCTTTGATGGTAATCCTACAGATACTAATCAATGGTCTATGTGTCAATCAAACTTCGATTATAAGTATATTCAATTTGTGGCATCAACTAAGCAATCCGAAATGGCGACCAATCAAACAATAAACTTACATTACGGACTAGTCACCCATACCGACATCAACGATTTACCTTGCCCTGACATCAGCCAAATTGAGCCTAGACTACAAGCATTACAAGATCTTTACGATAATTATTTATCAAAGGGAGCTATCAGTAATAATACACTTACCCTTGGCCCAGATCAGACACTACAAATAGATGAGGAACCGATAACTTTAACGGCTAGTGCTGACGCAATTAGTTATAAATGGTCAACTGGAGAAACAACTCCTTCTATAGAAGTTAATCAAGCAGGCATTTACAGTATTGAAATGACAAGTCAACTGGGCTGTTACAAAACAGACACCATCACCATCTATTCATCTGACGCTGCATTAAATTATCAACCCGAAAAATTACACGTTTTTCCAAATCCAACTGAAGGACACCTCTGTGTCATCTTAGATGAACATCTTCCAATTCAAATAGAACTTTACAACATGGCAGGTCAACTTATTCAATCAATTGAAACGGATAGTTTTCGTATAAATAGTATTGTTCCTTTTGATTTATCAGCACTAAGTTCTGGAGTCTACTTACTTAGCTGTAAATACGAAAATGGAGAGCGAGTTGCGCAACGAGTTGTATTAGGAAGGAGATAAATGGCTCTTTGCCCAATTTAGTGGATACAGGAATAATAATGCTGTTACTTGATTAACAAAGCAGTAATCATGAGGTTTTAAACACTAAGTTCACTCAGGTTTTTCGCGATAACGCGCTTAGTGACCTCAGTGAACTTAGTGTTTAAAAATACGCTAGAAAGGAAACATGCTATATTTGACGAAGTACCAGATAAATTAATAAAAATTATGTAGCTGTAATTAATTCAAACCTACTCCACCACCACTTTCCGCAATTCCACGCCTTCCGCAGAACTAAGCTTCACCAAATAGGTGCCTTTCGCCCAAGCGGAACAATCAAAATCATAAACAGTTGAAGTACCTGCATATACAACTTGGCGTTGCTCTATCTGTTTACCAATCACGTTCATCACCTCTATTGTGAAATCGGCTGTTTCGTTTCCTTTTACAGAAAGTTGAAAATGTTGCTGTGTTGGATTAGGGAAAATATCTAGCGTTTGCGAAAGCGAATGTTGCTCTGAGGTATTTACTGGATCATCAACTTCCTCTCCTCGCAAGAAAACAGGGGCTCCCGTAAGACTAATGTTAGTTGATGAGATATTAGCAACACTTCCTGTTTGACCAAAGTCCCATTCGCGCTTTTCTAAGTTTGCAATATTCATAGATGCAGGCAAACTGTATGTTGCAGCAGCTGATTCTGATTGATCTGTTTCAGTAACTGCCCACAAAACGAAGGTGTAAGAGTTATCCGTATTCATATAGGCTGCTCCACCGATGTTTGCTGGCAGATTGAGACTTGCCGTTGCGGCAGCGTCAAAGGTTCCGTCTGCTAATAACTCCGTCATCGTTTGGCTGGCAATACCTTCATCCGTCAATTCTTCTTGAGAAGGTACGATATCAGAAAGGCGATGATAAAGTCCCATTGCGTCAAAACCATCATCAGAATCTGCAGGTGATTTTTTTCGAGCTAATGCATAAAGATCAAATTGTAGGATATCATTTAACTCACAAGCAACACGAGTTTTGATGATAAAATTACGTTGCGATTCATCAGACCCCATATCGTCATCAAATGCCATTCCTGGCGTATTGGATTCTGTAATGATCCATTTTTTGGAAGGATACAATTGATCGTTGTAACCGTAAGTATTTAAAACTTGTGCAAAGTCTGCTTGCTTTTGTATAACACCATTGGTTGCTGCATCAGAGTGTCTATAGTAAATAAATCCACCGCTAGCATTGTCCCATTCGCGCAAGCTTCCGTCAATATGCGGATAAGAATGGTAACTCATCACATCGAAATAAGCCCCACCAGTATTGGGGAATTCGCTATTCGCTTGTCCTCCAACAGGGTTGTCCGTATGACGCATAATCAAGTCCAAAAAGGATGGATACCCCAAACCTCCAACCGCTACATATGCGTCTGGATCAATACTCTTAATGACTTCGTAACTGATTCGCAGCATTCGGATGTATTCAAAAATTGGCGCACGGATTGACATGTCGCAGGGTTCAGGAACATTGTCCCACCAGTTACCAGCCTCTCCTGGATCTTTGTATGCATTACCAGAATAATCAAAATCAGGTTCGTTCCAAATTTCCCAAAACTTAACATAGTCTTGGTAAGTAGTCACCATTCGATAAACATAAAGTGCGTAGTAATTATCGTCATTCACTGGCGTACCATTTGCGCCACCATCCCAGATGTCAAGGTACATGTTAGCAAACAATTCAGATTGATGGTTTGGGCAATGAGAAGTTGGATCTCGATGTGCATCAGAAGGATAGCCGATAAAAGTAACGTGATCTGCCATTCCTACGGATTCGTAATGTTGAAAGTCATCAACTTCTACATCATATCCCCACTGTTCGAGAAATTCTTCTGGTAAAGTTGCACGAAAAGCTTCTACTCCAGCACCATCTATTCCTAGGCTACTATTCCCTGCTGCAATATCTGCCAATTGATCATCGCCCCAATCAGATCCATGATATCCTGGATTGATTCCAAAACGAAATTTTCCAGTATACTCCGGAACTTGATCGTTGGCAGTAAAATTAATTTGAGCGTTTAGCCCCAAGCTAAAACAAATAAAAGTTAGTAATGTCGTGATAATCCTATACATGGTTATCCAGTTTTTTGTGTTGTGAAAAAAATCAATCGTAATAGTGCTTGCCATTGTATTCGCAATGCGCATGCAGCACAAACTTGAACTTTTCGGAATATAACATTTGCCTTAGCCCTACGCTATAGATCGTCTATAACGAATGAGGGGCGACTAACGTTTACAATTACGTATAGTGCCAAGTTTTGTAATAAGGTGATTTAGGATAAAATTGGAAAATGAGTATCAGATAGTGGACTAGAATGCTAAAGGTATAGACTTCGTATGGGAATGCAAAATTTTGATCGTGGCAATTTAAAGGATAGCCTGTTAGCTAACAAAGACCACAACTAGCTAAAAGGGTGTAAAATTGGACTGATTTTAGAAGTATTGAAGGATAATCAAGTAGACTTGTTAGTCTTTATCTTGTTTTGAAGCTGTTTAAAAAATTCAATAATCCCCTAAAAAGGTAGAGCTGTATTGCTTAAATAGCTTCTTATATAAAATCACAAAATCCTTAATTATCATGCCTATTCTTCGTTTGATATTGCTATGTCTATTGCTCTTTCCAGCATTTTCATATGCGCAAACCACTAAATCCGCTAAAAAAACTAGCGTAAAGGATGCTCGAGCCAGAGCTATGGAACGCGCAATGAAAGCTCGTAAAGCAAGATTAGAAGGTACACTCCCTGAACCAACACAGGTGATGGAGAAAAGTACCGAATCTACTGAGGAAATGATTGATTCTGTTGTAAAAACAGATGACATTCAATCAGAAACTTCTAAAATAGTCGAGGAATCGACTTCTCAAAAAGCTTCTAAACGTTCTAAAAAGAAGCGAAAAAACAAGAAAAAGCGCCAAAACAAGGCCGCAGTAGAAGAAACCGTAGTTGTTGACCATCAATCCGCCATTCCTTTTTCGGAAGAGGAGATGGAAAATATTACTGAACCAACAACTCCTTCTAGTTCTTCTACCTCCTTCTCATCTAACAGTTCGGCTGCTAGCTCAGTTACAAGTGCATCTACTACGACTCGAAAATCGGGAATTAGTAAGGAAGAAGCCAAACTTGCTGCAGAAATACGAGCTGCTAAAGAAGCTAGAATTGCTGCCTTAGAGAAAAGCGGTAAATCATCAGGTACCAATGAAGAATGGGAAGCGGAACAAGCTGAAAAAAGAGCAACACAGGCTGCTTTGCAAAGAGCTACTGATGCAAAAATAGAACGAGAGAATAGATTGCTTGAAGAGCAGAAACGACAGAAAGCTATTGCTGATGGCACTCTAGAAAGCAGTACTATCGTAAAAACTACGACTACCTCAAATACAGAAAGCGAGGAAGAGCAAATAAAAAAAGAAGAAGAAATGGTTCGCCAAATTGCTCGTGAGCATAAAGAAGAGAAAGCACGTTTAGCACGTCAAGCTGAAGCAGATCGAAATGCTGAGGCTGCTAAAATTGAAAGAATTCGAGAGAACAATAAAGCACGTGAACTTGAGTTGGAACGAGTGCGTATTGCCAATCAAGAAGAAGAAAAACAGATAGCGCAAACACGCGCAGAACTTGCTGCAGCTGCAAGTGAAGCAGAAGCGCAGTTGGCAGAATTGGAACGTCAAAGAAAAGCAAAAGAGGAAAAACTTGCTGAACTTGAACGTGCTCGCAAAGCGGAGGAAACGCTAAAGAAAGCGATGATCGAAGAAGAAGCGAAACTAGCAGTTATTACGAAGCAACAAAAAGAGGAAGAAGCGAAACTTGCTGAACTAGAACGCTCTCGTATGGAAGAAGAAGCGAGACTAAGCGCAATAGCAGAACAAGAAGCGGTGCAAAGTGTACTTGCAAAAGAACAACAGGCTGAGCAAACTGAAATTGCTGAACTAGAACGTCAAAGAAAAGTAGAAGAAGTTCGTCAACAAACCATGGCTGAGGGTCAGGTAAGAATGGCTGAGTTGGATCGTCAAAGAAAAGCCGAAGAACAGAAACTACAGGAATTAAAATTAAAAGAAGAACAAGAAATAGCTCGCCAAGCGGTATCCACTACTATGGATGCTAAGATTGATGCCATTCGAAAAGAGCGCGTTGAAAAGGAAGCTAAAATTGCTGCTTTAGAATTAGCGAAAGCTGAAGAAATTAAACGCCAAAAAGAATTGGAAGCTGAACAATTAGAATTGGCAGCACTAGAGCAACGACGCATCGAGGAAGAGACTAGACTAGCTGCACTAAAGAAAGAAGGTGAAGCTGAGCTAACTCGCCAAAAAGCTGAATTGGAAAAAAGACGCATAGAAGAAGAGGCAAAATTGGCAAAGCTAAAAGTAGAAGCTGAAGCTGAAATTGCACTTCAAAAAGCGGAAGCAGAAGAACAAGCTCGCTTGGCTAAAATAGAAACAGAAAAGCAAATCGAACAAGCTCGTTTGGCTGAATTGGAAAAAGCAAGAATTGCAGAAGAGACTCGTCTCAATAATTACAAAATTGAGCAGGAGCGTTTAGCTGAAATGGAGCAACTACGTAGAGCAGAAGAAGCACGTATTGCGGAAGTAAAAAGAGATCGCGAAGCAGAAGAGATCAAACAAACTACTTTGGCAGAAGAGGAAACGATTCGCCAACAAAAAGCAATAAAAGAGCAAGAAGAGCAGGCAAAAATCGCTGCACTAGAGTTGCAAAAGAAACAAGCGAAACAAAAGGAAGAAGCAAGAATCAAAGAGATCAAGCGTAAAGCTAAAGCAGAGAAGGAACGTTTGGCAAAAATTAAAAAGCAACAGAAAGAAGAAAAGGCTCGCGCCAAATTAATTGACAAAGAAGAGGCAAAGTTGGCAAAGATCAAAAAGCAACGCCTATCAGAAGAAGCGAAATTGGCAAAGGCTGCTAAGGCACGTGCTAAAAAAGAAGCAAAGATGTTGGCCAAAGCCAAACAAGAAGAGGAAGATGCTCGTCGCGCTGAAGAGCAACGCAAAAGAGATCTAGAAGTACAGGCTGAGATTGCACGTCAAGAAGAAATTGCACGTCAAAAGGAAATGGAAGAACAGGCTGAGCAAGAACGTTTGGCAGAAATCGAACGGCAAGAACAATTAAAAGCCGCAGCTGAAATTGAGCGACAAGAAGCAATAGAGTTACGTAAAGAAATGGAAGCTCATGCGGAAACTAAACGACAAGAAGAACTAGATCGTCAAGCAGAAATGGCTGCTCAGATAGAAGCTGAACGTCAAAAAGAATTAGAAGAACAAGCTGCTATCGCTGCTGAGATTGAAGCAGAGCGTTTGGCTGAATTGGCTAATCAAGAAGCAGCCGCACTTCAACTCGAAATGGAGGAAAAAGCTGCAGAAGAAGCGAAAAAGCAAGCAGAAGAACTAGAAGAGAAAATTGAATTGGAAGAGCAAGAAAAGCAGGCGGCACTTTACGATAAAATCGAAACAGAACGTCTAGCTGAAATTGCGAGACAAGAAGATTTAGCGCAACAAATCGAACTGGAGCGCAGCTCAGAAACGACTACTGAAGTGGAGGAAATTGACATGGAAGTATTCTCTTCAGTTGAGGAACAAACAGAAGCTTCAGAAGAGTTTGGTTCAGAGATTGACATGGAAATTGAAACGCCAGAAGCCACTATGATTAACGAACATGAGGTGTTTGAAACTACTGAGACAGAAGTTGAGATGGAAACTGAATCAACTCCAGACGACATGGCTATTCCTACAATGGAAGAAATCGAGATGGAAACTGAAGAAGTTAGTAACGAGGTGGAATTCATGTCTGATTTTAAAGAAACAACTACATCTCCTATTGGGCAATCAGACTTTAGTTTAAATGCATACGAAGGCTCCGTTGTCGTACTGTACTTTTGGTCTGCAGACTCTGAAGACACTGCAGAAGAAATTGCAGAACTCAATGAATTGGTTGACAAATACAGAGGTGAAAACATTGTGTTTAAAGCGATGTGCACCGACTCTCTTGACAAAGCAATGATGGTTGCTCAGCGTACAAACTTCAAATACGATGTTGTACACTCTAGTCAAGGTATGGCCGATGACTTAGGCGTTTCACTTCCATCACACGTTGTTTATAGCAAGACTGGTCTTCGAGTTGCAAATATTGTTAGCTCCGAGAAGCGCTCTTTACGTTTATTAAACAAAGTGATTTTGAAGGAGATGGCGAAGTAGAGAATAGATTGGATTAGAATTAGAATCTGTCTGGTCTATCTGGCTAGCTAGACAGGCCGCCAGACAAGATTAGAATTTTTGCTTGGATGTAAAATGCTCCGCGGCTTGTTTGGTCGCGGAGCATTTTTTTGTTTTGGGTGTTGGTTTAGTTGTAGTTGCAATGAAGTAGCAGTGACAGTGACAGTGGCAGTTTTCACTCGACCGTAGGGCTACGATAGAGGGCCACCTATCCGTTGGCCAGGCAGGTTCACATTAACACCTATCCGTTGGCTAGGCAGGTTCACATTCACATTCTAATTCACATTCTAATTCTAATTCCTCTCCCCTCCTACTCCAAACTAACCGTCTTCCGATTATCCTTGTACACCCGATCAATCAAAATACGGAGAGGATCAACGGCAGCTTTTGCGGGTAGCTCATCGAGTGTGAAATTTAGTTTTGTATTTTCTTGGTTCATATAAACTCGTTCTCTAAACATCAGTTCTTTCTCATCACGATCTTTGTAGAAACCAACGTCGACCCAATCAGCAATGGTCACATCGGTCATTTCACCTGCTTCTGAGGCCTTGGTTTTCTTAGCGATAATGTCGAGTGAGATATCGTACTTTCCATTTGCGTTTTTGACGCAAGTCACTTCCTCCAAACGTAGATCATAAAAAGTAATTTCATCAAACCAATCAACGAGTAGACTTTGCAGCGAATCCGGAACTTCTTGTTTTAGATAGCGCATAAAATCGTTTGAGGTTGGATATGGTGGCTCCTGATATCGGTACTCCTCCAAAAAACCGCGCAGGGCATTATTTACTTTTGCCTCACCGATATAATCTTGGAGTGCATAGAGAATCACCGAACCTTTTCCGTAGTGGATGTGCCCTTGGTTTTCTACTTTTGCAAGTGGCAATTCCTTTTCTGTTTCACGGCTTCTACCACGAAGGTAGCGTTGCAAATCATACTTTATAAAGTCTTTCATTTCTACAGGATCGCTCTCTTGCTTCATGACCATCAAGGAGGAATACTCGGCAAAACTTTCACTCAACATGGTAGATCCCTGCATCGCAGCTCCAATCACCTGATGCGCCCAATACTGATGTCCCATTTCATGTGCAATCACGGCATCGACTACATTATTTTTAGTCTCATCTTCTAGGTCGATAATAAAACCCAATGCTTCGGAATAAGGCATGGTACCAGGGAATGCTTGCGCAAAAGAAGCATAACGTGGGAACTCGATAATCCTTGCTTGGTTGTGGTAGTAGGGACCAAAATGAGTTGTAAAATATTCTAATGATTTTTGGACAGCATCCAACATACCTTCTACATTGACTTCATGTTCTTTGTGGTAATAAACTTCTAAATCAATCCCTTTCCATTTTCTACGTGCAACTTCATACTTTGCAGAAATGAAGGCGTAAAAATTTTGTGAAGGGGTGTCTACTTTGTAGTGATATTTATTTCTTCCATTTTCAGTTGACTGACTAACGAGTGATCCCGGAGCGATCGCAATTTGATCTTCAGAAGTTGAGATAAATGTTTCTACGTTTACCCAATCTGCACTACCCTCTGTTAGATAATTTTTCATACAGACATGACTACAGGTCGCCTGCAACTCAGGCATTCGGTCACGCTCAGGTAGATCGTATTTTTTTCGTCGATTTTTATCGCTTACTTCAAAACGTTTTTGATAACCAAAGGTTGGTAAAATATCGCCATTATTAAAGAAGGTACCGTTTCTTACAAACTTGGTGGTCGTGACTCTATTTTCAAAACCTTTCGGCAAATAATCGTATTTACAAACCATCTGCATACTATCGCCAGGTGCTAAGGTTTGGTCCAATTGATAGATATAATAAAACGTTCCTTTTTCACCATGCACCAGTTTACTATTTGGTATTTCAATACTGACATAGTCCTCTTCAAGCACCGTAAAATGTAGCGAATCTATTGGCTTACTGGTCTTATTCGTTATGGTGATATCTACTTTTGATTTCACCGCTCGGTCTTCTGGAAAAATATCTATATTAAAGGTCAAGTCAGTCATACTCGGAAGTGGAGCATTCTCAAAGTGCTTATAATTTTTTTCGTATTCGACTTGTTGTTCCAGTTCTGTTTCGGAGTTAAAATAAGGGTTTAAAACCTGGGTATTATAGTACACAAATCCAGCTATTGCGACCCAAGTCAAACTAAAGAAACCTAAACTTGAATAATAGGAAGTCGATAAGGATTTTCGGCCAACAGCAAAACGATCTTTAATCGATTTATTCATACCTCTTGGCCAAAACATACCCGCAATAATCAACAATACAACACCAAATATAAGCCAATAAGCCGAGAACCAAAGTTGTGCTTCCATGCCAGGGCCGAAGCCATTCATATCCGAATATCGAGTACTTGGGGTTGAACCCAAAACAACCATATTACTATCGATTTTTAGTGCGGCGATAATGAGGTCAACAAGAAAAAGAGAAAGTACCGATAAGAAATACGCGAGGTATTTTTGGTTTACCAACACCTGAATGAATACAAAGATGGTTGCCCAAAATAAATACATAATAAAAGGACCTGATAGAAAATCCATCAAATACAATCCTACTTCAAAATTAGTATAGCCGTTTACCGCTTGATAAATGATAGCGATAAGTACCAAAAACATATGAATGGTAGTGGCCAATACGACTAGTGATAAGGCTTTTGCGATAAGCGAAACCATAGACTGATGTGGTGTACCATCAATAACTTCGCTGATGTGACTATCTCGATCACGCCAAACCAATTCACCACTAAAGAACACCAAAATAATGAGGACAAACAAAGAAGAAATTCCATTAACCTCATCCAACATTTTATAGGTAACCGGATAAGATTTCAAACCAAAATATTCAAATCCACCCCAGATATTTCCGACCAACATAATTACCGCAAAGGCTAAAATGATAATAAAAGTGGCGCTCTTCGCCATCGAAAGAAAGTTGATTTTAAAGAAGCTAGCAAAGTGTTTCCATGTGGGTGTTTTATCCGCGGAGATACTGATCGTTGGTTTTTGAAATACGCTTTGTTTTTGGTTAGCATCACCAGCCTTTTTCTTTTTAACTTTTTTAGCTTTGGCAGAAAAAGAGAAGGTCAAATAAGACAAAAATAGAATAACCAAAGCCACCGTAGTCCACAATAATCTATTTTTCAAAAGGTTACCACTAAAGCCCATCGTTGTCGTATTCATTTCAAATGGCGAATAGTACTGTATGTCTACTGCATAAGCTCTGATACCAAATACATCGACCAAGGCAGCAAGCGATTGGTTGTCAACATCAGACATCAAACTAGCTGAAATCGAGTAACCCAAAATAATAAATAGTGCACCCAAAAACGAGATTATCGTACTCTTAAAACGGGTAGCCAAAGTAAAAATAATACTTCCCACCAATAGCATGTTAGGGATCACAAATAACACGAAGGAATTGAAAAACGCGAGCCAGGGTGTATCGCCCATTCGCTCCGGGCCAATCCAATGCATGGCTGGTCCGATGGCTGCTCCAATTATAAATCCAATGTATATGCCCACCATTACCAAACATGACAAAATCCAAGCGCCTATGAAGCGGCCAAAGAAATATCCTGCTTTACTAATTGGTGTACTAAAAAGGATTTCAAAAAAACCGTATTTATGATCACGCAATGCGGCATTATTAAAAAAGGCCACAGCAAACAACATCCCAAAAACATTGAGGATACCAACAAATCGACCAACTACTGTCGGTGCATTCTTTTTCACATCACCTACTACTCCACCGATCTGAACATTATCACTCACTACTGCACCAAATACTAAGAGTCCAACAATGAACATAAAAATATAAACCATGGGACGTTTGAGTCCCGTAAAAAGTTCTTTTTTGAAAAATTCTGAAAACATGATTGTTGATTTTGGTTTTGAAGAAAGAGTTTGGAGAAGTTAGAAGACGGAAGACCGAAGTCCGAAGTTTCACGCGACCGTATTTACACGATAGAGGAAAACTGCGGACTTCGGTCTTCGGTCTTCCGTCTCTATCTGACAGCGCAGTTAGACAGGTTCGGACTACTTACCCCCCTTGACACCGAACAAAAAACACATCTTCCAAATTAGGTGGTACTTCTTCAAATCCATTGCCAGGATCCGCATCACTCAAGACGTGTATTTGCGGACGACCGGCGACCATTTTATCAGAAATTACATTGTAGTTGTTTTGATAATTTTCTTTTTCAGAACGCTCAATTACCTTGCGCCAGATTTTTCCGTTGAGGGCAGAAAGTGCATCGGCAGGTTGTCCATTATAAACGATACGACCAAAATTCATGATGGCCATATCAGTACAAAGCTCGCGTACATCATCCACAATGTGCGTAGAAAGTATAACGATAACTTCTTCACCAACTTCTGCGAGTAGATTATGAAAACGGTTACGCTCTCCTGGGTCAAGTCCTGCGGTTGGTTCATCTACGATAATGAGTTGTGGGTTGCCGATGAGGGCTTGCGCGATACCTACCCGTTGTTTCATTCCACCGGAAAAACCTTTGACTGATTTATTTCGCTCGTTGTATAGATTCACTTTTTGCAAAAGATAGTCTACCAATTCGTTCCGTTCCTTTTTATTGAGAATGCCTTTGAGTGTGGCTACGTGATCAAGTAATTGTGCCGCTGTAATGCGGGGATAGACACCGAATTCCTGAGGTAGGTAACCCAATATTTTCCGTACAGACTGTGGATCGCCTAGCATGTCGATGTCTCCTAATGTGGCCGTTCCCGAGTCGGCTTCTTGCAAGGTTGCGAGTGTTCGCATCAACGATGACTTGCCGGCACCGTTAGGGCCTAGGAGTCCAAACATTCCTTTTGACAATTCGAGATTGACATCAACGAGGGCTTTTGTTCCGTTGGGATAGGTCTTGTTTAAGTTGGTGATTTTTAATTGGCTCATTACAGGTTACGTTTTGATTTAGAATCTAAATGTAATGAATGAACTATAGATAATTAGAAATATTGGTTGAAAGTTGCTATTTCATGGACGAACAGCGGGAATGCGAATTGGAATTAGAATTAGAATTATAATTAGAGTTAGAGTTAGAATAGCTCGTTTTACGTGGGAGAATTAGATTTGGAATGAATTCCTGAATGGCAGCAGACGGGCAGGACTGTTAAGTTCTGCTGAAATTTACTGACAACAGTCCTGAGTCAAAATTAAAGTCAAAATCAAAATTTTGCTCAGTACGCGGGTTTTAATTTGCTCAATCAACTAAGTTTTTAATACGAATCTTATTCAAAATTAGAATTTAACAAACCTGGCAGACGGGTGGCCATTCTAATTCTAATTCCTATTCTAATTCAAATTCGTCTTCCTCCTCATCTTCATCAATCTCATCCAGCTTCTCAATAATATCGAGTACCCAGTTGATTACTTTTGGGCTTAGGTATTTGGCGATACCCACTTTACGACTAGAACTTTTGAGTACTTTTATTTTTTTGTATCCGATGTTATGAGCCTCAGCGGTTTCGATATACTCTTCGAAGTCTTCGTGGGTGAGCATGTTGAATTGAGCACGCATGATGTCGAGGTCGGTGGGATCTTGAAGGTCGTATTTAGGCATGAAGCAGATATTACTTAAAGTTGAAAAGATGAATTACTCAATAGTACGGTTTTAATCTTTTGCTTGTTTGATTTTTGTAGCCCTTTCTTTATCTTTTTTGGCTTTTTCAGCTTTTGCTTTAATCATATATTCAGCCCACTCTTCAAACAACTCTTGATATCTTTCACTGAGCGGTCTGAGTTCGTCATTACGCCAAGTATTGATCCTGTTATCTTCTTTTTTTATAAGATTGCCATTCGCATCGTAATAATTCCATCCTCCTGATTTTTCGGATCGAGGAATCCAGAATTCGCCTTCGATCAAATGGGGTGTCTTTTCATAGGTTTCTGGATCAAATGTATATATGGTATCTATCGTTGCGTAAGCTTCAACAATCTCATAATGACCTTCAATTTTCAGTTGACCATTTGGATAATACTCTAGATAAGGACCCTCTCTTAAATTGTATTCTTTTACAAAACCTTTCTTACCTCCAAGTGTACGTATGATATCATGATATGGCTTATGCAAACTTTCTAATTTCGCAATCTGACCATTCTCATAGTAATAAATCCAGGTGCCAACTCTGGTATTACAATAATAATTTCCTTGCTCTTTCAGGTTCCCGTTTCTATATCTTTCTATCCAATAACCATGAGGTTTTGAACTGCATCCACAAACTCCTGCCCGCTTATGTCCATCAACAATCAACACACCGTCCTTCGTTGTTTCTGTATATCTATTTGAATTGACATATCGCTTGGCGGTATCTCCTAAAATGGTATCTATAGCAATAGTAATCACGCCAGTAATTGTATCGTAACTATTACTAGACAGATGGTATCGCCATCCGGCATTCACTTGAGTCATTCCCAGTTGACAAAGCAATAACAACATTAATATAGTAACGAATGATTTCATTTTTAATCTGACTTTAATGCAGTGACTTCGATTTCTATTTTCATTTTGTCGTCAGCGAGTCCGGCAGAAATCATAGTGGCCGCAGGTTTTATTTCACCGAAGTATTTGCGAAGTACTGGCCAACATTTTTCAAAATCAGAGCTGTTGGGAAAAATGTATGTTGCGCGAACTACATCCGACAAAGAAGCATCGGCAGCCCTAAGTGCTTTGACGATATTCTGTAGACATTGCTCCGTTTGTTCGACTACATCATCGGAGATGGTCATCGTTTCATAATTGTATCCCGTAGTACCTGAAACGAATACCCAGTTACCTTGAACGACTGCTCTGGAGTAACCTATTTTTTCTTCAAAACTTGAGCCTGAGGAGATTAATTTTCTCATGTTGTTTGTTTTAGTGTGCTAATCAATGATGTTGTTTAAAGTTATAAAGATAACGATACTCTAAATTATTTCGTACTTTTGTGCCACATTCGAATTTTGTTTGTTTTTGCTACCGACACTTTTTATAGTACGGGCCGACTAAGTTGAGAGATGTATTTCTTCAGCAGTTTAAAATAAACAAAAATGGAAAGTCCATCTTTTGAGTTAGAACCTATCTGCCTTTTTTCTGAGAGTGCCGTATGGCAATTGAATCAAGATTATTATAAGGAAGCAGGTCTTAGTGCTTGGCAAAACAATGTGGTTCCTCACCAAATGACCAGCAACTCAAAGGTGGGAAAAACTTATGCAGAAATAATACTAGGTTTACTGCGCGATCTCTCTTTCAAAAACGAAACAACTGAAACGGTATACATCTTAGAACTCGGAGCAGGACATGGCCGTCTTGCCTTCCACATTCTCAAACATCTTGAATACCTTACTGCCAATCTAAATATTAAGTTGCCTCCATACTGTTACGTCATCAGTGACATTGTTGACAAGAGTCTTTCTTTCTTTTTAAAGCATCCTCAATTACAAACATTTTTTGATCAAGGTAAAGTAGATGTTTGTTACTTCGATGCGACCGAAAGTAAAACATTAGATTTGCTCCATTCTAAAAGAAAAATAAAAACACAAGACTTAGAACAACCACTTGTATTAGTTGCCAATTACTTTTTTGATTCTATTCCAACCGATTTATTCTATGTTAAGAACAAAAATATTTCCTCTTGTCTTAGTGCCTTGCATTCTGATGTTGATCCTGACAAACTGAGTGAAGAAGAATTAATCGACCATATGAAAATAAAGTTTTTCAAAGAGAAGGCCGAGATGCCATTTTACGAAAAACCCATTTATAATGAAATACTAGAGGACTATAAAAACCAGATTAATGATTCTCATATTTTCTTTCCGAAAGCAGGTTTTCAATGCTTGACTAATTTACAAAACTTGTCGAAGCAAGGGGTCATGCTGCTGTCGATGGACAAAGGATTCCATAGACTTGAAGAGTTAGAAAATAAAGAAGCACCCGAATTGATTTTACACGGTAGTTTTTCCATCTGGGTCAACTATCATGCTTTTGACCTTTTTTGCCAAAAACAAAATGGAAAATCGCTGGTTCCTTCTTCCGCTTCGTTTTATTCGCCGGTGCTTTGTTTACTCCTCATGCCTGATGCAAATGATTACAAAGAAACCGCAGCCAGTTACGAGAATCACGTCAACTGTTTTGGCCCTGATGACTTCAATGGCATTAAGCGTCTTACCTATAATACCATCTCCAGGTTAAATCTAAAAGAATTATTGGCCTTGGTGAAACTAAGTCATTATGATTCTACTTTTACTTCAAAAGTATTGCCTCGTCTAAAACAAGTCATGGTTCAAATTTCTATCGTAGAGCGTACCCGACTTATGGAAACTTTGACAAAGGTTTGGGAAATGTATTTCAATATTAATGAGCCACTAGATTTTGCTTACGAGATTGGTGGGTTACTTTATGATTTGGGTTATTACCAAAAAGCGTTGATTTACTTTGCGCATTCGAATCTACAATTTGGAGATACCGCTGATGTGATTTACAATCAGGCTTTGTGTCATTATCAATTGAATGAGGATGTAAAATTTAAAAAGGTGAAGGCGGCTGGAAAGTTAGCGTTTCCTGAGTATGCTCGGTTTGCGGAGTTGGATGGGCTTGATATGAGTTAGAGAGGGGGAATGGGAATGCCCTATAACGTAATCCCGCGGTCGAGTGAAAACTGCCATTGTAACTCTACTGCCACTTTGACTAAAAAACATATTTTGAACCACAAAGAAACAAAAGGGCACAAAAGAAATCGCGTATTTTTACGGTAGGTGGTGAACTTTTGTTCTCTTTTGCTCCTTTTGTGGTTCAAAATTACTTAATTCAGTTTTAAGAGAATCCTCCCTCAACAAACTTCCAACTTCCCTCTTCCAACTCCCCCTACATCTCCAAATACTCAACTCGCTCTCCACGCAAACTCCTAATCTTCAAAAAATTCAAATGAGAAAAGACCGCTCGAATCAAAGTTGGATTCGACTTATAAGGCATATCAAATTCTTGACAAGCCTCTATCAAAATAGCTGTCAATGCTGGATAATGAATATGACAAACATTTGGAAATAAATGATGAACCAAATGATGATTAAACCCTCCAAACAAATGCGTAATCAACTTGTTGTCTGTCGCAAAATCGCAAGTCGTTACAATTTGATGTCTTACCCAAGAGGTCGGCATATCTCCATTCGCATCTGGCTCTGGATAAACAGAGTCTTCACCAATATGCGCAGAAACAAGTGCCAAGGCAACAGTAAAGCTTGCCGCAAAATGAAAAATCAAAAACCCTAAAAGTATCGTACTCAATGAAAACGGCAACAAAAAATAGGGCAGCAAAATCATT
>CALGLS010000564.1 GCA_937959375.1 uncultured Saprospiraceae bacterium | reverse complement strand
TTTTTTTTAAATCTAAAATCTCATTTAAAATGGAAAATTCAGAGTCAATTCATAGTATGCCCGAATCCGAAGAACGTAACTGGGCATTATTCTCACACCTAGGTTTGTTTATCGGTGCAATCGTCCCTTTTGGGTGCATCTTGACTCCGCTAGTAATCTGGCAAATGAATAAGGATAAATCAGAGTTCGTAACCGATCATGCGAAGGAAGCCTTGAACTTCAAGTTAAGTATGTTGATCGCTTATCTAGTGTGTGGACTTTTATGTATCGTACTGATTGGTTTCCCGATGCTTCTTGCAGCTTTAGTGATAGACGTGGTGTTCTCGATAAAAGGAGCGATTAAGGCAAGCAATAATGAGTACTTTGAGTACCCACATAGTTTTAAGTTTATAAGTTAAAAGTCGAGTTAATAATATTCCTATAAAGGGTTTTGCGAGAAATTACATAACCTACACGTCATCTGATGCTTTTAGTGTCAGATGATTTTTTTTGAGGATACTTGAGTCGGTAACCTTGATTGATCGTACAAAAAAAAGGTGTATAATTGGAGTCTATTATCGGATCCAATTATACACCTATTCGAATTAATAAAACTTGAGCCATATCGACTAAGTGCTTACAATGAGCGCAGTCGAAGTCAATTCAACTACTCCCGAATCAAAAGATGAATCTCCGCACGACGAGCATTTGCCGGATCAGTAGAAGTAGCGTCAATGCCAAGTGGCTCAAGGATAATCCGCTTGGATTGAACACCCAGATTTAACAAAGCCTGCTTTACATTCTCCGCTCTTTTTTGAGAGATGCGTTGGTTGGTTTCAAAACTTCCAACGTTACTTGCAAAACCTTTGATCGTGATATCAAGTAGCTCGTAAGTTGATAACCAAGTGGCAATCTCTCGAAGTTTGTTCTGTTCGAAAGAACTGGGATTGGTAGAGCCATTGGCAAAGTAAACATTTTGTTGACGTCGGCTGGTTACAAATTTTTTCAGTTCCTCTACCGCAGGTGCTGGGCTAGGAGGAGTATTGATGATAATAGGAGCAGGTTTATTGCTGTTGTGTTGGTGTGCCTTTAGTTCCGCTTCCATTGCTGCAAGTTTATTTTGCAAGGTAGTGATCTGCGGACTGTAGTCTACGGCCTTTGTATTCGGTGTTGTAGTGGTTGTCAAAGCATTGACTTTGTCTTCAAGCTCTTTGAGTTTTGCTTGATCGATTGCACTGTTGTTCGTGCTTGCTGCAAAAGACTTTGCTTCCAGTTTTTCCAATTTGAATTCTAATTCAGCCATGTCTTTACTGAGGCCATCGAGGTAAGCTGCGTTGATGTTTGCAGATTCATCAACAGGATTATCAGTTATATCTTTTGAAGCATTGGTCTGAGTTATAATTGCAAGGTTACGTTGGTTTTTTTCTAAAACTTTGATTTGTAACTGAAGGTCTTCCATCTTCTGGTTATTAGCCTCTAGTTCCTTGATTTGACGTTTGAGTCTGGAAATTTCAGTTGTATTGTCTTCTAGATCTTTGTTGATTCTATTGTCTTTGTTTTTCATGTCACTGACATATCGTTCGGTACGATCCTGCCCAACGATCAAAGTGTTTTGTTGTCGGCGCAATGCAAGCAATTCAGCTTCTAGTATTCGATTGCGTTCCTTTAACTCACTATCGTTGTAATTAACAATCTCAGTAGAAGTCGCATTTGGAATTGGTTCAGATTTTTCTTGTACCTGTGTCTGAGCTTGTGCTAACTCTTGGACGTCTTGTTCTTCCAGTTGAGCGCGAAGCTGACTCATCTCTTGTTCCAATTTCGACTTAACCTGTTCGAGTTCTTTATTGTTACGGTCGGTTTGTTGTTGCTGTGTCAGTTGCTGATACACTTTTTCTAATTCCTGGATTTTGGAAGTCGTTTGGTTGGTCGTCGTATTTTGACTTGCAATCTGCTGCTGTTGCCTTTGTTGATAGTAGTGGTAACGATTTCTATTGGCCATTCTTTTTTTCTTGGCCTTTAGTATTGTTTCCAATAGACTTTGGTATTCCGCCGGAGTCATCTGAATTTTTGCAGATTGCTGAGCTACTAAGTGGTTGGTACTAAAAAAGAAAAGGCCTATTAGAAATGTTGCTATGAGTTTATTCATCAGGCTTGATTTATATGCTTTTAAAATGTTAGAAAGCCTGTCATTCCAAAAGCTTATTTAATGAAGTTGTTCAAAAAATAGTCAATTGAAATGACAGGTGCAGGTCTTGTTGAATGTTGATGCGAGTGGGGGAGGTAGGGCCTCCTGATTTCCCCATCTCTAGCATCGATTATTCTTCGTCCTTATTCTTTTTCTTCTTTTTGAAAAGTCTCCACTTCTTCACTTTCTTTTCTTCTACTTCAGCTTCTTCAGTAATGTTCAAACGTTTGTTGATTACATCCATTTGCTTGCTGTTCTCTTCTAGCTTTTCTTCTAGTTGATACAGTTTTTCCATTACTTTAGAATCTATGTTTGAGGTAGGTTCTTCCATTTCTTCAGAGCTTTCGATTACCTCCGTTTCGACTTCAACCTCTACTTCTTGTCCACCTTTTAGAGTCTGTACTTGTTGCTCAAGCTCCATGATTCTAAGGGCAGCAGCATCGTTTTGCGGCATTGGAGCATATTGTGTTGGTGTCTGATACTGAGGGTATGCTTGAGTAGGGTATGAGCTAGATTCAACACCTTCCAAAATTTCCTCAATCAAGTTTTCAAATTCAGCAGGAGACATTCTGATCTCGCTACCTGTAGGAGCAACCGTTACATTGTTAAGTCCTGGTGTAGTTGTATTTACTGCTGGAGGAGCATTCTGCATAAGGATTGGAGCTGATGGAGCTATCACAGTTGTTTCTTCTGCGTAAACAGGTTCGTCAACTTTTTCTAGTTCAAGTACTACTTTTTCTGCTTCTTCCTTTTTTCCTTTTAGCATTTTAGCTTTTTCCAAATCATTGTTTTCGTATGCAGTGATTAAGTCCTGTTCTAGTTTTACGATCTTTTGTTCGTAATCTAATTTCAGAGCCTCAGCTCTTGCATCATTCTCTTCTTTTTGTGCATCTAAGGCATCGGTTATTTGCTGGTTCATAATTGCTTTTGGAGATTTTTTCTTTTTACCAAAATTCAATTTTACACCAGCGCTATAAAACCAAGAAGTGTTTATTCCTTCTGGCGCAGCTAAATCGTCTAAAGGAGATTGAGAAGTGATGATTGCTCGAGCACTACCAAATATTTTAAGGTTTTTGGATACTGGAATAAGCATACCAGCTCCCCCCATTGCGAATGGCGTATCTTCTACGTTTCTTGCAGTAACAACGGTACTATCGCTTCCAATATATTCACGACCTACGTAATCATCATTCACATCAATCATACCTCCACCCAACATAATGAAAGGAACCATTCCACCAGAAGTGTTGAGCTTCATTCTCATTTCTCCACCCCACATCGCTAGGTCATCTCGCTTAGTCCATGAATTTTCAACCCCTTGCCAATAGAATCCTCTCAAGCCAACGTAAGGGCCAAAGTCAAAACCAGCACTTGCACCAAGGATTCGAGTATCTCGGTAAGCTAGATTTTTATCAAAATTCATTTGACCACCTACAACCTCAAGTCCAAGATTTAATCCACTTAGTCCACCACTAAAAGAGTCGAAATAAGCTTTATCCAATTCAGACATAGTACCTGGCTTACGACCACCAAGATAGAACTGTAGAGCAGCACCTGCAGACCAGTTGTTTAGGTTTTCTCTTTTGAAAAAACTATTAGCAACACCTAGGTCTGATTTGTCTTGATCGGAAAGTAAGTTAACACCAGAATTAAAGCGATAAGCGTTATTTCTAGCTTCAAGTACTAGTGTGAAACGGTCGGCAATACCTAAAGTAATACCAGCACCAGCAGTTAAATAAATTTGCTCGTTTTTGATGTCAGTACCATCTAACTCTAGAGATTGAATACCAGTTCCCAATAATAAAAAAGGAAGCAAGCGACCACGACTCAAGTTGGCTTTCACCTCACCTCCGTAGCGTTTTAGCTCTACATCTGTGGCATTAAATGCATCTCCATCATATCCTGGGATATCGAATCCACCAAAGTCATTTTGTAAACTTAAACTTTGCATGTATGATCCACGAAGTTCAAAGAATTCTCCAAATCCAAGTCCAACTTTTCCACCTACAAGTGATGTGTTTTCTAAGCCAGCTTTATCGTTCCACCAAACATATTCAGCAGAAGGTGCTAGTGTGTAGCTAATCCCCTTTACTTGAGCATAGCTAATAGAGCCGTAGATAAGTGTTAACAGTAGAATTAAAAATCGTTTTGTGTTCATTTTATTTATGTTTTAAAATTTTGCATCAGTAGCTATAAAGCTTAACTCTTACTAAAGTTCACTTTGATGCATATTTTGAAATAATCAACTCTAAGACTGGCAAAAATAACTTTGGTAACCGAAAAGGATTATAAATGTTTTTTTATCAAAATGTTACAATTTGTTTTTTAAAAATTAACATATTTTTTCTAATGAATAATGAGATTAATTCATACTTAGGAATGCTGATTTATGCCGCCTTTTTTAGTAGGTAACAGGTTTTGACCATCTTTTTTTTAGAAAAAAAATAATTGATGTGTGACTTTATTTTTTGTGTTCGTCTTAGGGTGATTAAACGAAAAAAAAAGAAATAAATATGAAAAGTGTATTAACTTTAAATGTTTATTCTAAACCTTAAAACTGACGAACAACATTGAAAAAAATAAGAGTCGTAAAACCCGGCGAATTTGAAGCGCATAAGCATTGGTATCCTAAGGCTTTAAACGCGACCATTCACCCTATGATCAATTTCTTTCTGAGCCTAGGGCAAGAGAGAATTATTACTAGGTATTGCCATATGCACCCAACCGTTAACAGCGAAAAGTTGAGAGAAGTCCTCAATCATCGGGCGAAGCATTTCCTATGGGGTGGTGCTGATTTACTCAATGTTACCTCTGCAAGTGGAAAACGGCAAATGGTGATTATCGAGAATAACTCTTGTCCTTCCGGTCAAAAATCAATGCCATTGATTGACGACAATGAGGAGCAAGGAAGTTATAAGCTAATGATCGAAAGAACCTTTAAACCTTTTCTGAAAAATCTTCGCAATAAAATCAAAGGTGGTTTAGCTGTGATCTATGACAAGAACCCTATGGAAGCATCTGGCTATGCAGAGGTGATTGCAGATGTGTTGAATGAAAAGGTCTATTACGTAGATTTTTATGCGGATGACCCTAATCCAAAAGTTAGATTTGATGATGGAGTGATGCATATTTTGGATGACGATCAAAATTGGATTCCAATACGGGCAGCTTTCAGGTACCTTACTCAAAAACCTTGGAATAGGCTCCCCTTACACTCAAAAACGAAAATACTGAATCCAATTCTTGCCTGTCTTTCTGGAGGTCGTAATAAAATGGTAGCAGCCAAAGCTTACGATCTCTTCAATGCGGAATTGCAAGAGCACGGGTTGAAAATAAATATACCCGAAACAATTTGGGATGTAAGCAAAAATGAAGTTCCACTTTGGGTGAAGAAAATGGGCGGACATGCGGTGGTCAAGGTACCATACAGCAATGCAGGACAGGGGGTATTTACTATTGTAACAGAAGATGAGCTCGATGCATTTATGGATTTAGAATTTGATTATGACTTGTTCATTGTTCAAAGTTTGATTGGAAATTCGAATTGGAGTAGTACCACTTCGTCAGGTAAGTTATATCACGTAGGAACAATTCCAGATCAGAAAAATCAAACGTTTGTAGCAGATATCCGGATGATGGTTAGTTCAACCGAAAAAGGAATTCGACCATTATGTACCTACGCACGTAGAGCTGAAAAACCTTTGGTCGATAATATACAAGATGGAGCCGATAGTTGGGCTATGCTTGGTACTAATCTGTCGTTTAAAAATGACGATGGTTCATGGGGAAGTGATACCAATAGATTAGTACTAATGGATCGAAGAGATTTTAATAAACTAGGGGTCGGTTTGGATGACCTAATCGAAGCTTATATTCAAACGGTACTTTCAATGGTTGCTATTGATAAAATGGCAGCTACCTTAGTCAATAAACAAGGTAAATTCAGAATGCGTCTTTTTAAGAGTTTGAATAATGATAAAAGTTTGTTAGACGAAATAAAATTAGACTAATGGAAAAATTCAATGTTCTTATATTGACGGATCACTCCAATCATTCGAGTGAAAACTCTTTATATGCTTTGACGAATGAACTGCTTCGACATAAATTGACTGCCAAGGTAGATATTGTATCAAGAAAGAATTTTGAGAATACCTCTTTCTTTAATGGTGAAGTGAATGCAGACATTTATGTAAGCCCCATTGATGAAAATTTTTCCTTTACAGAAAGTGGTTCATTTCTTTCGGGAAACCTGAAGCTAGCTGATCCAACTAGTTATGATTTGGTGTGGTTGAGATTACCGCCACCATTGAGTAAATCGTTTTTAGATTTCCTTCATAGCTATTTTAATCAGCAACTTGTAATCAATAATCCACTAGCCATTTATGAAACAGGAAGCAAAGAATTTTTGATTAATTTTCCAGAGCTATGCCCACCATTAAAAATATGTCGATCAGTAAATGATATCATCGATTTTAAAAATCAATTCCCTATTGTACTAAAACCTTTTAGAGAATATGGAGGAAAAGGAATTGTTAGGATAGAAGGAAATGAAGTGTCAATAGGAAAGAAAAAAATTAGCTTTGATGAATTTGCAGATAGTTTGGATACTGATGGTGTAGCTTATTTAGGTGTTAAGTTTCTAAAGAATGTTTCGAAAGGAGACAAACGAATCGTAGTTGTCAATGGCAAAATATTGGGGGCATCACTTCGACTTCCGGCAGAGGATTCATGGCTTTGTAATATCGCAATGGGAGGTAGTTCGCATATTGCAAAAGTAGATGAAGATGAAAAACGAATTGTTGAAAAAATCAATCCCGTTCTATCAAAAATGGGAATAGTAATGTACGGAGTAGATACGTTGGTTGGAGATGATGGCAAAAGGATTTTGTCAGAACTTAATACAACTAGTATTGGAGGACTTCCTCAAATTGCAGCACTCAGAAAATTGCCATTAGTGGAAGAGGCAATTGACTTAATTTGGAAATATTTTTTAGATGAAGTTGTTTGATGTTTTTGTTTCGAGATGAGAAATAGAGATTTTTAGTTAAATCAAGATTCTTTTAGGAGAGCATAGCAGCGCTATGGGCGAGTAAAAAGCCGAAGAGTTAGCTGAAAAGATCATTTCGCAATCATAAAGAGAAACTTTAAACAACTTCGGTAATAAAAGTAAAGAATATAAAAATGTTAAACGACCTTGGTAAAGAAGTTGAAATTTTAAAAGAGCTAAATATTAGGAAAGTTCCAAAAGGTACTATCTCAAGATATTGGTTAGAAATTGTGAAAGATGGAATGGGGGTCCCTGTTCGCATCCCCGTAATAATAGCAAGGGGTAAGGTAAAAGGTAAGACAGTAGGCTTAACCGCTGCCGTTCATGGAAATGAACTAAACGGTATTCCTGTAATACAACGTTTGTTTAATGAACTTGATGTAACTAAACTTCGAGGAACTATAGTGGGTATTCCAATCCTAAATGTCCCTTCTTATCTACGAAAGAAAAGACGGTTTTTAGACGGAACAGACTTGAATCACATCATGCCCGGTAAACCAAACGGGACGGTCAGCCAGATTTACGCATGGCGAGTAGTCGATAAAATTATTAAACATTTTGATTTTCTACTCGACCTACATACAGCAAGTAATGGACGGATCAATTCCTACTATATCCGTGCTGATATGAGTGACGAGATCGTCCGAAAAATGGCGCTGCTCCAAAATGCACAAATCATTGTTCACAATCCGCCAAGTGATGGAACATTAAGAGGTACGGCTGATGAACTTGAGATTCCTGCTATTACACTCGAGGTTGGAAATCCCAACTTATTTCAAAAAGGAATGATTAGAGATGGATTAACAGGAATTCACAATTTATTGGGTTTCCTAAAAATGACAGACTCAGAAGTTGAGGATCAATCTAGTGAAACCGTACTTTGCAAAAAGTCTTACTGGATTTATACAGACACCGGAGGCTTACTGGCTGTTCATCCTGATGTAACCCAGATAGTGGAAAAAGGAGAAAAAATAGCTACATTGAGAAATGTATTTGGAGATGTCATAAGAGAATACCTAGCTCCTGAAAGAGGAATTGTTATTGGTAAAAGTGTAAGCCCTGTCAATCAGGCAGGTGGACGAATTTTGCATTTGGGTATTATAAAGAGGTAGTGAGATAATTTAAAAAACAAACAAACAACATCATGAATCTAAAGAAATCGATTAAGATAATAATTCTAACGCTACTCATCTGCACATGCCTCTACCAAACGCAAGCACAAGACCTAATAAGCAGCGAACAAATAGGCAGTATTTCAGAAGAAGAACTAGAAGCAACTTATTTGGTAGGTTTCTCCAATGGGGTTGACCTTTACCGTGTTTTGTACACGACCCCAGATGTATTAGGTGTGTTAGACACCGCTTCAGGTTTGTTGGTGGTACCGGATAATCCTGGTTTTGTTTATCCATTGTTGGCCTTTCAACATGGAACGGTGAACTCTCGTTGGGACGTGCCTTCCCAACTAGCTGGAGGTTACCAATTGGCAACTGTTTTTGGAGGACAAGGATACGCAACGATAGCTCCAGATTTTGTAGGCTTGGGAGAAGCGCGTGGTTTGCATCCATATGTACATGCGGACACGGAAGCTTCAGCAGCAATAGATTTTTTATATGCAGCTCGACAGTTTGCAGATCAAAATGATTTTCTACAATTAAATGATCAAGTTTTTGTAACAGGATATTCACAAGGTGGACATGCTGCCTTGGCGGCACATCGAGCGATGGAACTGGAATATTCAGATGACTTTACAGTTACAGCTTCGGCTCCAATGTCAGGTCCCTACAGCGTATCCCAAAAGATGATTGACTTTACATTAAGTGATACCCCTTATAGTTTTGTTGCTTATATCGCTTGGGTGGCTTTGTCTTATGACTTAGCATATGACGTTGTTGATTCGCTTGATGAATTTTTTAAACCAAACTATGTGCCTTTTATCGAACAGTTTAGAGATGAGGAAATTACATTGGGTCAATTAAACGCAGCATTGACTAACGAATTGATAAATGATGTGGGAGCCGTCACTCCAAAAGATATGCTTCAGACAAATATGCTAGATGTGATCCTCAACGATCCTACCCATCCGGTAAGTATGGCACTCGCTGATAATGATTTGCACAACTGGGAACCACAGGCGCCAACTCGTTTGGTATATTGCACCGCAGATGATCAGGTTTATTTCCAAAATGCAACTTTTGCAGACTCTATTATGAATGCCAATGGTGCAGTAGATTTAAGTTCTGACGATGTGAATCCAGCAGCTGATCATGGAGGTTGTGTACAACCAGCTATGCTTTATACCATCATATTTTTCAATAGTTTAAAAGAAGAAATAGTAGCGACGCAGGAGCTGACTGGAAGTCTTGACGATCCATTTCTAGTTGCCCCAAATCCGGTGCAAGATGAGTTGTTGATACAGTCTGCTAAAGAAATTGGTTTTGCAAATCAAGTAGCCTTATACGATGTCAATGGCAAACAAGTAAAGCAGATAAAGTGGTCAAACACCAATTTACTCCGCATCAACGTCGAAGACTTGAATACAGGACTTTACTTTTTAATGATTGATTCGGAAAATGGCCGGTATAGTATGAAGGTGCTTGTGGAGAAAGGGAATTAGAATGGGAATGGGAATGGGAATGGGAATGGGAATGGGAATGGGAATGGGAATGGGAATGGGAATGGGGGAATTAGAATTAGAATTAGAATTAGAATGGCCCTCTATCGCGGAGCTACGCGTTAGAAAGTCATTCCAATTTCGATTCCCATTCTTTCGCGAAGGCTACGTTAGCAATATTATTTTGCAAAGCAAAAAAATATAACTCAGCGTCCTCTCCTACGTCCCACTACGATATCGGGCAACTCAGCGTCTCAGCATCTCTGCGTTGAAAAAAACACGATAGGAGGAATAGGAATAGGAATAGGAATAGGAATAGGAATAGGAATAGGAATAGGAATAGGAATGGCCCTCTATCGCGGAGCTACGCGCCAGAAGGCCATTCCCATTCCAATTTCGATTCCCATTCCCATTCCTCCACGTAAGAAGGAAAATTCTAATTCTAATTTCGATTCTAATTCTAATTCAATAGCCCTGCAAAATCCCCTTCTCCAAAGCCGGCACCCCACGTTCCATCCAACTCGGTTTCGCCCCATCCTTCAAATAATGATCAAAAAACTGCTGCATTCTTCGATTGAAATCCAAACGATTCTGGCGCTTCAATGGCCAATGCGGTTCCTTGTTATAGTTTAGCAACCAAGCTGGTTTACCCAAACGACGTAGGCCCACAAAAAATTCAATACCCTGATACCAAGGCACAGCCCCATCCATATCATTGTGTAAAATAAGCACTGGTGTTTCAACTTTATCCAAAAAGAAAAGCGGAGAATTCTCGCGATACAATTCAGGTTTTTCCCAAATCGTTGCGCCAATCCGACTTTGAGTGTGCTCATATTGGAACATTCGACTCAGTCCCGATCCCCAGCGAATACCTCCATAGGCAGAAAACATATTCACCACCGGAGCACCAGACTCTACGCATTTAAACATATTGGTTCGTGTAATGATATGCGCCACCTGATAGCCGCCCCAACTGTGCCCCTGCAAGCCAATTCTATCCTTGTCCACAAAACCTTTTGTAATTAGATTTTCAGTACCCGAAACAACAGCATCATATGCCGATTGCCCAGGATGACCATCTCGATAAGGTACGTCTGGATTGAAAATTAAATAGCCCCGATTGGTATAAAACGAATAGTCAATAGTGGAACGATGTGGATACGGTGCTCGATGACGATGTAGTCCATCTGAACTGCGCTCATAAAAATTGACGATCATGGGGTATTTTTTACTAGCATCAAAACCAGCAGGTTTGGCAAGCATACCCGTGTGGGCTTCGCCATTGGGGCCTGTCCATGTAACTAGTTCGATACTGCCCCAGCCGTATTCACTTTGTTGTGGATTGGCATTGCTAATTCTTTTTGCCTTTTTAGAATTGCCGACAAAGTACCAGAGGTCGGGAAAAGTGGCAAAGTTCTCTTTGGTGAAAACCATTTGCTTACTGTCTCTTGCTTTTAATGGACGACGAGAAAACTGTTTGTCTTCCATCACTTGTTTTTTTATCTTATTGGATTTTTGATCTAGCGTTGAATAACCAGATGCCTTGGTCGTTTCATTAAAGGTATGTAGCAGCAATGCTTTCTTTTTTGGAATATGTCGTTCTTCTGGATCGAGTTTTATGTAGCGATATTTGAGTTTGCTTTTGCGCCCATTGGTGAGTCGCTTTGCAGCTTTTTTTCCGGAAGGATCAACTTTCCAAATGTCATATCGATCGTAAATAAAAACGAAGGCATCATCTTCTGCCCAACCTGCAATACCGTAGCTACCGGGTAGGGAAGGGGTGTCGTGTCGTTCATTGTAAAAAGGAACTTGGTTGTTGTTCGTAATTTTTTTGAGTTGGCTATTTTGAACAGAATAAGCATACCAAGCAGTATCAGGATAACTGTACCAATAAGCATAGTTTCCTGCTGGAGATAGACTTGGAGAGCAGCGCATTTTAGTTCCGATTTTTTTACTGATTCCATTTTTCATGTTGATCAAAAAGATGTCTTTGTAAGATGGAAATCCTTCCCAGGAAATAGCAGATAGATATGCTTCATTGTTGAAACCTAATGCGTATTTTGACTTACCTTCATTGCCGATGGTAATATTTGTTATCTCGGGTTTACCAATTTGGATGAACTGTCCAGATTGTGTATCCCAACTGACCAGATGAGATTTCTTTTTGTCTTCTTCTAATTTGACTTTTTGTTCAGTATGCAAACGATTGTCCGTGTAAGCCCAAACTTCTACTTGCACAATTTCTTCTTCGAGCAAAGTAGTGTCTTGCAAAATTGGAGGCGGAGCAATCCCCAGAAATAAGCGCTTTCCATTTTCCGAAAAATTAGGCTGGTAATGTTCACTGATGTTCCAGTCTTTTGGCAAAAATGAATCACCAGTCGCAGCAATTAATCCTGCTTCTTTTGAACTTCCATCATAGTAGAAAAGTTGATATGGACGAATTTGATTTTTTGTGGTGTCGAGGTCAGCGATAAAGGCCATTTGTTGCCCTGATTTATCGAGCGCTATCTTTTTGTATTTACCTTTATGTATAAAAATATCAATTAGTTTTTTTCGATTACAATCATATTGGTAAACACCTTCAGCAAAGTCAGCTTCGTCTCCTGTACTTGTAAAAATTATTTTGCCACCTTCCTCTGATAATTTGTAGCTTTTTACAAAAGGATAAATAGTTTCTTCTCCACTTGGTAAATGATGGATGACCAATTTTGTCCCAGTATCTTTGGTTTCTTTTTTTACTTTAAAAACAGTAAGAGTGTCTGTTGAAATATTACTGCTGTCAATTTGTAACGCTTCTTTTGTGATCTCCATTTGATAAGCCAACCAACCGCTCCATTTTTTAGGGAACTCAAAAGACTTTACATTTGGAATGCGCGTCAGCGAATTTTTTTGTAAATCATAAATTAAGAGTGTGTCCTTTGGTAAATCTTTTTCCTTTACCTTTCTCCGTTTCATGGCTTTTATGGAATCTACCGGAGGAGTTATGAGACAGCTTACAAAACGGCTATCATCACTTATCTTGGATTGAGTTCCTCGATCAATCGTAATTGTGTTCCCGTTTTTTATCTGATATATTTTTAAACTCCCATCTCCGTCTTCTCGATTCAATTCATAAAGGACCCATTCACCATCATTCGAAATCTTAGGACTTTTGATGCTAAACCATTCTTGGTAGACACTATGATCCATTATTTTTTTCTGTAGATCTTGCGCAAAAGTCGATTCATTCGCAAGGAGACAAATTAAAAGAAGGAGGTATATTTTTTTCATGTTGGAAAGATAGGGAAAAGAATTAGAATGGGAATTGGAATATGAGTGTGAATTTTTCTTCTAACGCGGAGTGAAATTCCGGGGAATCCATTATTTGAATAAGTCCAAAACTAGGTTAGAAGGCCATTCCAATTTCGATCCACATTCCAATTCACATTCTTAGCTTCCAACCAATACAAATGGAGTCGAACAAATAGGCAAATGATTTGTACTTGATACAAATGTTTTATCATAAAGTTAAGATCAATAAATGACCTACTTGTAATGAGAGGAATTTAGGAAAAGATGTGCGGAAATGTAGCGAATGAAGAGAAAAGTAATTTAGTTACCTTTTGCCCGTGGTCTGGCTGCCAAGTCATCAG
>CALGLS010000563.1 GCA_937959375.1 uncultured Saprospiraceae bacterium | reverse complement strand
TAATCCTACTTCTGATAACTTCGTAATTAACTATGATTTAGCAACTGCTGGTACAGCTCAAATTGGTTTGTACAACTCAGTAGGAAAGTTATTAAAGGCGGTTGAAATCGATCAGCAATCTGCTGGTAGTTATCAATTACCAATGTCACTGAAGGATCAAGCAACTGGTATTTACTTTGTTCAGATTCGTTCTGGTGAAGCCTTTGCTACGGTTAAGTTAGTAGTGGAATAGAATAGGAAAGGTTTGAAGGTTTGAAGGAAAAAAGGTTTGAAGGAATCCGCGATCGTGTGCTCCTTCAAACCTTCAACCCTTATCTCCTTCAAACCTTTTTTTTACTTAGGACAAGCAGCAGAAAGACTTTCCAAATCAAGATCGTCATAAAACGAATCGAGATAGATCAACATTTCTCTTCGTGATTTTTTCGGAAGTAGTTTTGTTGATTTTACTAAATTGTAAATAGCCTTCTTTTTAGATCTAAAAAGTTTAATAGTTGGCTTTATATTTTTCAGTTCATCTGGCAAACCGAGATAAACACGTTGTGTAAGACTAGTTAAGCCATAGCTTGAGTTAGCCTTACCATAAGAAGGATTTACAATTCCAGAAAAATCAAAATCATATGGAATCACCAAACGCTTATTGCCTTGCAGCATAAACTTGGTGTTTTTTTCATAATCTATTTTCCAATCCGTGTTACCAATCATATACTGAAACAAGGCCATCGTATTTAGCTGCTCAGCATCCGTTTCATATTGCTTGGTCACCGCCTCTTTCTTTTTATACTTAGCTGCTCCCAAACGAGCTCGAACTTGAGAAGCATCTTCAATTAAAAAGGCATACTGATTAAAAGAGTTTTCTGATTTGGTATCTTTATATGTTACATTAATCAGCTGCGCTCGAAAACTAGCATCCGTGATCTCGTTATAAATTTTATATGCGAGGTATTCTTTTAACAATAATGCTTTTGCCTCCTCGTGATCTTCGGTACAGTAGTTTACCAATTTCAAATCATTGTATTTAGCGAGGCCCGCAGATTTCAAATCATCTTTTTCGAAATAGATTTTTAATGGAGGTGTTTCGCTACACGTCATTCTTCTGTACTTACCTCTCAACTTTAGTTTGATATCCCAGTTTTGTTCTGCACCTGACTGATCAATGTATGAGAATAACGCAGAATGTTTTTCTTCATTTCTGATATCCGAAGTCAGCGTATCTAAGTCAACCGCAATCGTTACGTTGATGACTTCTTCAGATGAAAGCTGATCAAAAATACTTGGTCTTGCTGGTTCACCAGTTGGATCATGAGCAAAAGAGAAAGTGGAAAGTAATAGGAAAAGGATTAAACTGTTAAGCTTCATTAAAGTATTTTAATTTGATATGTTCGTTAATTGGGGTGTCGCTTTTAGTAAGGCAAATTTCGAGCTAATTACAGGGGTAAAGTAGGTCAAAAGGAGGTCTTCTAGGGTTAAAATGGGACTTTTTGAATGGAAAGCTGTCTGCTGGCAGGTAGGTGGGAATAGGAACTTGCCTAGACGATAGGACTACTTTATATAGCTCAGGTGTATATTAAGTAGCTTGAGGAATTTTGAATCGTTGATTTCTGAATCATTGATTTATAAATGATTTGTAACTGTTCAATTTGACTTTTAGAGACAGGATTATTTTTAGGTCATTTAGGTATATCCGACTTTGAAATAATCTTTTGTGTAAATCCTTGGAATTGAAAAATGATTGGGATTCCAATCGCCAAGGCGTTGTAATGATTTACGGACTGCCTGCCCGGCAGTCTAGATTTCTCATCTTTCGCGTTAAATACGACAGATGAGAAATCTAGCTTGACTTTAGGAAAGCGGTAAATCATTACAATGGCTTCGCCACTTGTAATCTAAATCAAAAATACCAAATATTTCATCTAAAGTATTCAATATGGAAAAGACTAAACGAAGGCCCAATCAAAGAATCCTGTCAACCTTCACTCGATAAAAATTAATCTCTTTTGAAAGGGGCTGAATAGTAACAATGATTTTCTTAAAACCGAAGTTGTTTTGAACCACATAAGGAACAAAAGATCACAAAAGAAAATGCGCATTTTTTTATCGGGTGCTTTTATTTTCTGATTCTAAGTGATTTCATTTGGTCAAGGTTCGGAATGAGTGGACCTTTGGACGTTTACTAAATTTTTGAAATTTAGTAAACGTTTCCTCCCCCCTTTATTCTAACCAAATAAAATCATTTAGCATCTATTTTCTTTTATGATTTTTTTTGATTCAAACACGTCTTTAACAAACAGTTCAATCAACTATACTAGATCCTTGGATCTCATTTCAAAAACTCTCTCGAAAAGCAGACGGTCGCTGGCCAGTATATTTCTTAAAGTATTTTACGAAGTTGGTGGTCTCTTCGAAACCGGAACGATGAGATACCTCTTTGATCGTCAGCGAGGTGTTCATAAGTAAGCGTTTGATTTCGATGATTAGAAAATCATTGATGTAATTCTTTGCAGGTTGGTTCAGCATCTCTTGGGTGATCCGGTTGAGTTTTTTGGTGGAAATCAGGAGTTGGTCTGCATAGAACTTTACTTGCCTGGATTCGCAGATGTGTTTGCTAAGTAATTTTTGAAATTGTTTGAACTCATCATGATACTTGGAACGAGGCCTTAGTTGACGGTTTTCCTTACGGATGCGCTCCGCCATACATAGGAATATTTTTAACGAAGAGTGAATGATCTCTTCTGTTAGCAAGTCATCTGGTGCATCGAACTCTTCCTTTATTCTTTTCACAAGTGTAGAAAAAATAGCTAGCTGATCTTTTTTCAAATGGATGACAGGTGAGTACAAATGGTAGTTGTATAAACTGAGTTGCTGCATT
>CALGLS010000562.1 GCA_937959375.1 uncultured Saprospiraceae bacterium | reverse complement strand
TTTATTGACGAAGCAATTGGAAACATCAACGGATGTGCAGATAATGAAAACTTTGATTACCGTCGTGTATGGACAGCAACAGATGCTTGTGGTAATACATCAACGGCTAAGCAAACGTTCTGGATTCTTGTAAACGGACCTTCTAGCTTGACTATCGATGGTACCATTGCAACGGAAGAAGGTGATGCAGTAGAAGATGTTGCAGTGAATTTGACGGGTGGTGCAAACTTCTCGGAGATGTATGTAACTGAAGATGATGGAGCATACGAATTTGCTAACTTGGTTGTTGGATCTAACTACCAGGTTGATCCTTACTCTAATGAGAATCCAATGAACGGAGTGTCAACGTATGACCTTGTATTGATCTCTAAGCACATTCTTAATCTTGAAATGTTGGATTCACCATACAAGATGATTGCAGCGGATATTAACCGTTCAGGTTCTATTACGACATTTGATATGGTTGAATTGAGAAAGATGATTCTATTCATCAACACTGAATTCCCTAACAATGATTCATGGCGTTTTGTGGATGCAGATTTTGTATTCCCTTATGCTGATAATCCTTTTGCAACAGCTTTCCCAGAATTAGTAAACATCAATGGTTTACTTGAAAGTGAAATTCATGATTTTGTAGGTGTGAAAATTGGAGATGTGAATGGAACTGTAATCGCGAATAACCTTATGGGAGTTGATGACAGAACATTCAATGGTGACTTAAACTTCCAATTAGATAATCCTTCAATGGAAGCAGGATCAACTTATGATGTTGTTTTCCGTGCAAGTGATTTCGAAAAAGTTGCTGGTTACCAATACAGTCTTTCTTTTGATGCGAATCAATTAGAATTTGTAAATGTAGCAGCAGGAACTTTGGAAGGCTTGACTGAAGCTAACTTTGGTTTGACTATGTTGAACGAAGGTATCATCACAACAAGTTGGAATAGCAATGAGGCTGTATCAATGAGAGATGGTGAGGAATTATTTACAATAACTTTCAAAGCTAAGTCTGCTGCTCAATTAAGCGATGTAATTAATGTTAGTTCACGCTACACTAAAGCAGAAGCTTACAATGCAGAGCTTGACTTGATGAACGTTCAATTGCGATTTGAAGGAGCTACTGCAACTGACTTTAGCTTACAGCAAAACCGTCCTAACCCATTTAAGCAAAGCACAGTAATTGGCTTCTCATTGCCAACTGCTACAAATGCAACGCTTACTTTTTATGATGTTGCTGGAAAGCAATTGAAGCAAATCAATGGTGACTTTGTAAAAGGTTACAATGAAGTTAGCTTGAACAGAAACGAACTACAAGCAACAGGTGTGGTTTACTATGAACTAGTAACTCCTAACCATACTGCTACGAAGAGAATGTTGTTGACAAACAACTAAGATAAATAGAGTTTCCCTCTGAGGAGCTCAATTAAAATCTAAGAATGCTTTGAAAGCCGGTTCGCAAATTTTTGCGGCCGGCTTTTCTTTTTGTTGGTTCTAGATGATTCCATTTGTTAAGGTTTGAAGGACACGTGAACGCGGACTCCGCATCTGTAAGTGTTCTTCAAACCTTATATCCTTATATCCTTCAATCCTTTGTAATAGCAGACCAAACAAAATCACTTAGCTCTAGTATATTAACCATTTTTCAAAAAATTCTAACAATTCAAATCACATGTTGTATTTTGTAAATGTATATATCATTGATTTACATGAGAACCTTTCGGTTTATGCCGTAAGTCCCCAATTATTTCATAGTAAGAGACCTTTTCTCCAATAAAATTTAGTTATCTTCGTATCAACACACCAATCACAAACCAGTGACAAAACTCTTAATAAGATTCATAGCATAAATTAAGTCACTGTTTTTTTTTGTCCCAAGATTAATATAAGACCGTACTCAAAGCGTAAGGTCATAACCGTTCATCTGAATGGTTATGACTATCTTCTATTTGCCCCAATGAATCTTTTTCATTGAACAACCTAGTTACAAAAACAAAAATAGATTACATGAAAATCGCGAATTTTACCACTCGTTTTATTGACTTTAAAACTATTTCAAATTTTAAGGTTTCAACACTTACATTTCTACTCCTTTTTGTTTTCGCTCATGCAAATGCAGCTGATGAGGATGTCATAACAATTAACTGCCCTCCAATGGTTATGATTGAATGTGATGAAAGCACCGACCCTTCGGTTCTTGGATTTGCGACGACAGACTCAGGAGAGGCAAGCTGTGATGTGGCAATTACTTATTCAGATGTAGATAATCAAGGAACTGAATTTTGTTCACAATATGCATACGTCATTACCCGAACTTGGACAGCTACCAGTATTTGCGACGGTACTGCTACTTGTGTTCAAGCCATTTATCTAATGGACGATACTCCACCTTCAATTACTGCTCCGGATGACACTACTATGGAATGCGACCAAGATCCCAATCCTATGGCTAATCCTTCATTAGGAGTTGCAACTGCTAGTGATAATTGTGCATCAACTGATGATATCAACATAACTTTTTCAGATGCAACGGATCAGATATTCAATGGTTGTAATGCTTTTAATTTTACAATTACAAGAACATGGGTTGCTCAAGATATTTGTGGAAACAGTAGTACAGCTGTACAACTGATTACGGTTGAGGATACAACACCTCCTGTAATTACCTGCCCAAGTGATATCAACGTTTCATGTAATGAAAATACAAGTCCAGCAGCTTTGGGAGTTGCTACTGCAACAGATAATTGCGACCCGTTTGTACAACCAACATTTACAGATGTAATTTCTGGTTCAACTACTGGCTGTACCCAAAATACAATTACAAGAACTTGGACAGCTGAAGATGATTGTGGCAATATCAGTACTTGTGTACAAACCATAAACATCAGCGACACCAGCGCACCTACTTTAATTTGCCCGCCAAATAGTGTAGCTGTTTTAAGTTGTTATGAAAGCATTCCAGCAGCAGCAACAAGCGCAGCTGAATTAATTGCGATGGGTGGGGTAGTGAGTGATAACTGTTCTGCCATTGAGGACCTAGCTGTTTATTCTACCATTTCTACTAATGGCGGAAACTTCTGTCCTGGTAATGGTTACACGGTTGTAAGAACATATACGGTAATTGATGAATGTGGAAACGCTTCAACTTGCGATCAAACTTTTGTTTACGCAGATAGTAATACTGGACCGGTCATCACTTTTGTGGCACCAGATTGTACTAAATATTGTGAGAGTCTAATCGATCCACAACCAACAGATATTGAATACACAACTGATTGTAATTTAGGTGCAACAGTGACGATTAGTGATCCTGTTGTAACTGGAGTTCCAAACTGTGATAACGCAACTTATTATTACACTTACACGGTAACAGATGATTGTGGACGTAGTACATCTGTTCAAAGAATCATGTATGTTCAAAATGAGGGACCAGAACTAACTTGTCCAGCATTTAATTTGATTTTAGATTGCGGAGATCCAAATAACGAAACATATATCCAAACACATCTTGGTTTAGCAACAGCTAACAGCTCTTGTGGAATGGATGTTAACATAAGCAATAACTACTCGCCAGTTGCAAATTTATTTTGTGCAACACCAAATGTAGTAACGATTGCTGCTGTAGATGCCTGCGGACGTTCTACAACTTGTGAAACGACCATTACACTTCTGGATGATACAGCACCAGTGATTACATCTGTACCACCATCTATCTGCGATGAAACAGAATGTAATGATGACAGTGACTATTGGTTCAATCACTGGATTGACTATATGGAAACCGGACTAGTTGCGGAAGATGCTTGCGGAGATGTTACTTGGAGTACAATACCTGCTGTTCCGGTTCTTAACGAATCATGTGATGCTAACGGATCTGCTACAACTGTAGTCGTTTGGGTAGCAACAGATGAATGTGGAAACAGTACGACTGTAAGTGAAGACTTTGTGGTACACAACGAATTCCCAGCTTCTTTTAACAATGTACCTGCTGATCAAACAATTAGCTGTGAAGAAGCTGCTGTTTTTGGGCCAACACCAACAGTCGTTCATACTTGTGAGACCACAGTTACTTTTGAAGATACAACCGATGACACTGATCCTTGTGCTGTAACAGTTACTAGAACTTGGACAGCAACAGATGCCTGCGGAGGTTTGACGGCCACTGCTGCTCAAACCATAACAAAAGTAGATGATACCGCTCCAGTTATTTCTGGTGGTTCAAATGAAATGGCAGAATGTGATGGTGCTGGAAATGATGAAGACTTGCAAGCATGGTTGTTAGCAAATGCAGGAGCAACTGCGGTTGATCTTTGTAGTAGTGCTACTTGGAGTTCTGATTACGATGAATCAAATTGGGTAAATACACCTGATTGTGCGGGAGGAGTACTCGCTTATGTAGATGTTGTTTTTACTGCTACAGATCCTTGTGGGAATGCAAGTTCAGTTAGTTACAGATTTAGCATAGCTGATACAACAGCGCCTAACTTTACCTTTGTGCCAGCAGATGGATCGGTAGAATGTGTAGAAGATGCGGTGTTTGGAACGGCTACTGCTAGTGATATTTGCGCCTCTGTAACGATTACATCTTCAGATGCTACCTCTGGAACTGGTTGTTCAGGTAGTGTAACGCGAACATGGACCGCAACAGATGCTTGTGGTAATATAGCTACTGCATCTTCAACGATAACTTACAGCGATACGCAATCTCCGGTTGCAACTAATGTACCAGCAGATATGACGATCAGTTGTGGCGAAACGCCAGTGTTTGGTGATGCACCAACTTGGGCTGATAACTGTGATGACGATCTAACAATAAGTAGTTCAGATGCAACGACTACAGGTTCTTGTGCCGGAGAGTATACCCTTACTAGAACTTGGGTCGCAGCAGATGATTGTGGCAACACGGCTACTGCTACACAAAGCATTTCAGTAGAAGATGATGTGGCTCCTGTATTCACTTTTGTATCAGAAGACGGAGCAGTAGATTGTATTGATTTCGTTATGTTTCAAGATGCGACAGCTGTTGATAATTGTGGAACGGTAACGATTACTTCTTCAGATAGTACTATTGGTAATGATTGCTCTGGAGCTGTGACTAGAACTTGGGTTGCAACAGATGATTGTGGCAACACAGTTTCGGCTTCCGCAACAATAACTTATAATGATGATGTATCTCCAATCTTTACTTTTGTCCCTCAAAACGCATTTGTAGATTGTGCTGATGATGTTGTTTTTGCTGAAGCAGTAGCAGCAGATTTGTGTAGTGGAGTAACATTGACTTCCAATGATGTAATGACTGGAGATAATTGTGTAGGAACAGTAACTCGAACATGGACAGCAACCGATGAATGCGGTAATTCTGCAACAGCAGCTACTACAATTGAATATGCTGATTTCCAAGCACCAGTCGTAAGTAATGTACCAGCAAGTGTAACTATTACTTGTAGTGAAAATTTAGATTTTGGCCCAGAGCCAACCTTTACAGATAATTGTACAGATGTAGTAACGGTGACCTTTGTGGATATAGAAACGCCAGGAGATTGTAGTGCTGGAGGTTTTGTTTACACGATGGAAAGAATTTGGACTGGAGTTGATGATTGTGGATTTTCTGTTACAGCAAATCAAACCATAACAGTGATTGATACTGAGGCACCAGTCTTTACTTATATTCCTCCTGTGGCAGATTTAGATTGCGACGATGACTTGACACCAGAAGCACCTCAAGCTTCAGATGACTGTGGAGCAGTAACAGTAGAAATGACAAACGAAGACATCAGCGGTGAGCTTTGTGATAATGGCTATGCGATACATTATACATGGACCGCAACAGATGCTTGTGGAAATACGGCAACAGCAGCAACGTCAATTTGGATTGATCCAGATAACGAAGCTCCAGTATTTACTTTCGTGCCGGCAGGTGACTATGGAGATTGTGCGAACTTCCCTCCAACGTTTGGAGAGGTTGAAGTAGAAGATGCTTGTGGTTCGGTAACCGTAACTTATATTGATGAAGCAATTGGAAATCCAAACGGTTGTGCGGATGGAGAGAACTTTGACTACCGTAGAGTATGGACTGCAACGGATGCATGTGGAAATACTTCTACTGCAAAACAAACATTCTGGATATTAGTAGATGCGCCTCCAAGTACTGGTGCTGGATTAATGGGCTTTATTAGAACGGAAGCAAACGATGCTGTTGAAAATGTAGAAGTAACACTTGAAGGTTCTACTTTAGGCATGTCAGAGCTTTATACCAGTACTGATGATGGAATGTATGCCTTTGATGGTTTGCCATTAGATAACAACTATACGATTGCTCCAAGTTTAAATGAGACGCCTTTAAATGGTGTAAGTTCATTTGATTTGATTTTGATTGCGAAACATTTGGTAGGAATTCAATCTTTAGATTCACCGTACAAAATGATTGCGGCAGATATTAATAAATCGGGATCTTTGACCACTTTAGATTTGGTAGAGTTGCGTAAGTTGATTCTTTATGTTAACACTGACTTTGAGAATAATACGAGCTGGCGTTTTGTGGATGCGAATTTTGTCTTCCCAGATGTAGCTAATCCATTTGCTTCTGTTTTCCCTGAATTGATTTCTATCAATGGTTTATTGGAAGATGAGCAACATGATTTTGTGGGAGTAAAAGTAGGAGATGTGAATGGCTCTGCAATTCCAAGTAACTTGTTGGGTGGAGATGGCCGTAACTTTGATGGAGCTTTAGTATTTGATATTAAGGATCAAATAGTAGAAGCTGGAGAAACCTACGATGTTAGTTTCAGATCTACTGAATTTATAGAAGTGATGGGATACCAATATACATTGAAATTTGATGCGTCAGCTCTTACTTTTGAGTCGATTGTACCAGATGGCTTGAGTGATTTATCTGAGCAAAATTTTGGTTTGAGTTTGTTGAATGAAGGTATGCTCACAACATCATGGACTCCAAATCAAGCAGTGAGTTTATTAGAAGGAACGGATTTATTTTCTATTCGCTTTACAGCAAAGAAAGAAGGACGATTGAGTGACTTAATTGCAGTTACCTCTATGTATACAAAAGCAGAAGCTTATGTACGTAAGAGTGGGGGAGCGATTGATTTGAATGAGGTAAGCCTTCGTTTTGAAGCAGAGGATGTAGTGAACGATCATTTTGAGTTGTATCAGAATCAACCCAATCCATTTCATAACAAAACAACAATTGGATTTAACTTGCCAGAAGCAAGCACGGCTGTGTTGACTATTTATGATGTGAATGGGTCAACGATTCAGGAAGTATCCGGAACTTATGAAGCAGGGTATAATGAGGAAGTTATTGATCTTTCAACAGAAGGTAACTCTGGTGTTTATTACTATCGTTTGGTAACGCCAAAACGACACCTGACAAAGAAAATGATTTTAATACGTTTGTAACAACGGAAAATATAAAGCCCCCCCTTTATAAAAAGGATTTTCAATGCTGCTGTTTTGAAATCCTTATGATTAATAAGTCGATAGAAGTCAGTCCGTAATTCGGGCTGACTTTTTTTGTAAGTGATTCAATTAATAATTTAGGGTACTTAAAGCATTACAAAAATCAATATTTTCATTTCACTCAAAAAACCGTTATATTTAAATAGTAATTAAGAGTATGTTTAAAATTCATATTTCATGCCTTCAAAAGTGATATTTTGCGTTGTACTTCTGCTATTTATTCAGCAATAGCCCTGCTATTCCTAAAAAAATGAGCATCGTTCAACACAAACATCTGTCTTTTCGCCTCTGAAAACGAAATTTAAACATACTCTAAGAACGACGCTCGTTGTTTTGAATAATTACTCCATCACTCCAATAACTACGAAATCTTTTCTGATTTCAAAAGCGCTTAAAATTAGGTGCATCTAACACATCAATTACCTGAGGTAATAAATTTCCCCCTTTTAATTTACAGGTTTGCTATGCATGCTCTGATCTTAGCTTTAAGCTAATGCCATCATTGTACTAATATGCTTGTGCAATTAACCTTGATTGGTCCAAACCAAAATCAATACTTGTAACAAAAAACTAGACAATATATGAAGTACTTACAGCTACCCAAGAAATGGTATTTTTTAGTCTTCTTAAACCGAAAAAGAAATAACAATTATGAACACCACAACGATCTTAAACAAAAAAATATGCTTCGCACTAAGCATTTTTCTTTTCTCACTAGTCGCAGATGCCACTGGAAAAACAAACGAATCAATAAGTCACAACGCGACTGAATATCAAGTCTTGTTTACTGGAAATGTCGACTCCGATTCTATTAAAAACAAAGTAATAGTTGTTGATGGAAAAGCTGATACCGAGGCCCCAGTCTTTACCGTTATTCCCAGAAATGGAATTGCTAATTCATTGGAAGAAGTGGCTTTTGAATTTGTAATGGCTGTGGACAATGTAAGTGCGGTAACCATCACCTCATCTGATGTTGTAGATGGAAATGTCAACTCAGGAATACTGACACGAACTTGGACTGCGACTGATAAATCGGGCAACAGTTCTACTGCGTCAGCTTCTGTACGTTATTATGGAAATGACAAAAATAGTCAAGAGGAAAATCAATTGACACAAGAGATAAAAATAGAAGAGGGGGACTTAGGTCAAAATTTTCCAAACCCATTCTCAACAAAAACTATCATACCGTTTCATTTACCAACAGCTGACTTTGTAACATTGAAAATTTATGATGCCTCTGGGCGGTCGATTTTTACGGATAGTAATGATTTTGAAAAGGGTGATAATGAATTTGAAATTAAAGGTTCGGACTTAGAAGAAAGTGGTGTTTTGTACTATGAATTGATTACGTCCAAATCAAAGTATGCTAAGAAGATGGCATTTAATCCCAATGAGTAAATTTTTTATAATGAGTGTATGCAGGTGCTATTTTTCTATTGATGGAGGATAGCACCTTTTTAATATAGAAACTTAACACTGTAAATTCATTGAATTTTATGAGAAATGATATGCCTATTTTGAGTTTGATTATTAATCAAAACACACATAAAAGAAGTTGGGTTTTAAAATTTGTGACAGGGCTAGACGCAACTAGATGTGTTATCCGATCATCCAAAAATAGGTAGCTGGACTTTTTAAGTAATAAATCGTAAAAAATATTCCACTGTAAGTTTACTGAAAATCACTTGTTTTGGTCGAAAATCACCGAAGTGAACATTTTTTTTTTATACTTTAGGATTCTAGCTCGATAATGCCGTTATTTACCTCTTATCCAAATGGGAAATATGCTTAATATATTATTAGTTGAAGACAATTTATCGTTTGCACTGGAAGTTGAAATGATTATCAGTGAAATAGGATATAATCGGATAGGTACTGTTGAAAGTGCGGCTGCCGCGTATGCCATGATGGAAAAGGGACACCCCGATTTGATCATTGCAGATGTAAGCTTGAAAGGAGAGAAGGATGGAATTGACATGATAAACGATTTGAAAGACTACAAAGGTGCTGTCATCTTTATCACTCAGTATCGAGATAAGAGTTTGTATGAGCGAGCTAAACGTTTGCAACCTATCGCTTATTTGGTAAAACCATTTGATAAGTTCTCACTACAAAGTTGTATTGAAACAGCTTTTCTGTCACTTACTTCTGAGCAAGAGGAAAGCACTGCGACTAAGGAATTGGTTGACACAAATGAGAACTTTTTTATTAAACAAAACAATGTACTATCTAAAGTACATATCATGGATATTCAGAGTATCCATTCTGATGGAAATTATTGTGAGTTTGTTCTGATTGGAGGTAAAAAATACGCTTTGAAAATGTCATTAGTTAGCGCATTAAAAAAACTACCAGAGCGTGACTTTATTCGCGTACATCAGCGATACGCCTTGCAAGCCAAACTCATAGACGGAATCAATACCACAGAAAGTGTAATACTAATAGGAGAGGAGCGATACCCAATGGGACGAACCTATCGTAAGCAATTGTTGGAACGCTTTAATCGACTTTAAGTAATTTCATTTTTAGAGTAAAGCATAAACAATTTGATAAAGGCTAAAAATTTACTACATTACTTATGCTAGTTCGTATTTAGTTTTTAAAATGATCCATCTTAATTTCAAATTACCACCATTCCTTCAAGTTGTCATTCGACGGCTCTTATTACTTTTTTTATTCTCTTTTCTTTCTACTTTCTCAAGCGCACAAGCTGAAGAAATAATATTAGATAACGGTGAGCTGCTCTATATGGACGAAGGCTTGAGTGGTCATATCATTACCTGTATTTATGAAGACAGTGATGGCTTCATTTGGGTCGGCACCACCATGGGTATGAATAGGTATGATGGCCATCGGTTCGAACCTTATACCAATGAAAAAGTGTCTTTTGTTTTGGAAGATAAAAACAAACAGATTTGGCTTTCGCCAATAAACTACTCTGGAAATAATCTTTCAGATGAGATTCAAATAGTGGACCCATACACAAAAGAAAAGAAAAGAATAAAAGACTTGGCAGGTAGTGAGGTTTTTTTAGATAAAAGAATTTTAGACTTTAGGCAAGATGAAACCTATAACTTATGGTTTAGTACCATGGGGGGAGAAATTATTAAATACGATGGAAACAAGCTACATCTGGTTTATAAAAATAAAAATAAAAGTAGAATAAGGTATGTCATGCCGGTTAGTGAAAATGAGTTGATCTTTAAGGAAGACAAATTTTTAGTAAGATGGACAAAAGAAAAGGGAATTATAGAGAAGCATAAGCTTCCAAATGAATTACTTAACTCTTTGGATGGTAGAATGTGGTATGACAAAGAAAAAGATCGAGTTTGGATGACGAATGTAATGGTAAGTGGAGGGTTTTACGAAAAGACTAGTACTTCTGAAGTCAATATTCTTACATATTTATATTATAAAGATAAGGGGGAGCAATTCCAAGAATTGAAATTGGAAGATGGAGTTAATAAAGAAAAAACTGGTGTTGTATATGGTGAAATGAGTGATGGACAAATTTGGTTTTTTTTGAAAGATCGAATTCATCGATATGATACATCAGGAAAACTATTAACGAAATTCATTTTTAAAGATAAAGACCAAAAAAATATTACATTTACGTTTTCGGATAACTCACAATATGGTAGTAAGGTCGTCCTTGGAAAGGATAAAACCTTATGGCTCACGACCCCTACAGGAATTGTGAAATTTGCAGATAAATCAAGCTCTTTTAAAAGACTGTTGCACCAATCAGGAGGGAAAACGCTTAGCACAAGAGGAATGGTTGAATTAGATGCTAATCACATTTTAATGTGTACTTATGATTTGGGGATATTAAAAGTTAACACAAAAAATGACAGCTATGAAAGTGTTTTAGTGAATAACTTACTAGCTTTTGGGATGGGAATGACCAAAGATAGAAACGGAGCTATTTGGATTGGATCTCATAGTAATAAAATTTATAAATACTCACCGAATAAGAAGTCTAAAAAAGGATATACAATCAAGTCTTTTTCCTTCGATTTCAACACACAGTTTCAACTTCCTTACTACGATTCGTTTAATGGTCAACTATGGTTTGGAACAGCTATGGGAGGCTTATTTTATTTTGATTATGAAAAAGAAAAAGTTATTCCTTTCACAAAGTGGAATGGATATGAAGAACTGAAAGATTTAAGAATCTATAGCTTTTTCCAAAATGACAAAACACTATGGATTGGAACAGATGAAGGGGTATATCTGGTAGATCAAGAAAAAGGAGTACTTGACTGGTACAAAGATTTTCCCATTAAGGCTATAAAAGGAATGCATCAAACGAATGATGGCAATATATGGTTAGCAGGAAATGAAGGGCTTGTCCGCTGGAGCCCCGACACCAATGAAAAACAATTATTCTCCCAAAAAAATGGATTCCCCAATGATTACCTCTATGCGGTGTATCCTGATGAGTTTGGCTTCTTTTGGCTTCCGAGCAACAAAGGTCTTATCCGTTTTAATTCCACCAACTTTGAAATCAATTGCTTCTTACCTGCTGCCGGAATTTCACACGAGGAGTTTAATATGTTTTCTCAATATAAAGACAGTAAAGGTCACTTTTACTTTGGAGGTTTAAATGGAGTTACGGTACTCGATCCAGCAGATTTTTTAGATACACAAGCTGAACGTCCCGAAATAAAGTTAACCGATCTTAATTATGTAAAAAATGATTCTGAAAAACCTATAAATGGATTGCCCGAATACCAAGATGTAAATCGGATCGATTGGTTGCCATCTATGAAAAGTTTTCAACTTGCTTTTGCATTGCAAGACTATTCATTGGCTGATAAACAAAATTATGCTTACATGATTGAAGGCCTAGACGAAGATTGGATTTACATAAAGGAAAATTATTTGCGTTTTAAT
>CALGLS010000561.1 GCA_937959375.1 uncultured Saprospiraceae bacterium | reverse complement strand
CATGTTTAAATTTCCATTTAATTGCAAATCAATGTTTTATGAACCTCGCGTCCAATTTTAGAATTCAGTTAGCTCGCTAAACTCATTAAAAAATTGTTAGCGAGAACCATAAACTCTTGATTTTCATAGGAAACTAAATTTATAACATGCTCTTATTCTTTTTCTAACTCAGCGCAGCAAATTTATTTTTTAATTCACATCAAATTCAATGAATTGAATGCATTCAAATTCGCCTTCACTTTTATTCAAAGCAAAATGCACCTAACTAATGTTTCTCAGGGGGGATTGCTGTTAAACAAAGAATAACCTGCCTCTACTCTTCAACAAAGACAGGTTATTTTTTTGCTGTCTAAAAATCTTCGTCAAGTTTAAAAACTTGTTTGTCACGATCCGTCATGACACCAGACTTCTGGTAATCACCGACACGTTTTTCAAAGAAGTTCGTTTTACCTTGTAAAGAAATCATATCCATCCAAGGGAATGGATTTTCTACGTTGTAAATTTTCTTGTTACCAAGTGATTCTAACAATCTATCGGCAACAAATTCGATGTACTGGCACATCATTTCAGAGTTCATTCCAATTAGTTTAACTGGAATAGAGTCAGTTACAAATTCTTGTTCGATTTTTACAGCATCAGCTATAACAGTCTGAATCACACTTTTATCAAGTTTGTTGACAATGTGATTGTTGTAAATATCGCAGGCGAAATCGCAGTGCATGCCTTCGTCTCTTGAAATCAGTTCATTTGAAAAAGTCAAACCTGGCATAAGGCCTCGCTTTTTCAACCAAAAAATGGCGCAAAATGAACCAGAGAAAAAGATACCTTCGACTGCTGCAAATGCGATTAAGCGTTCAGCAAAGCTTCCGTTGTCAATCCAACGTAGTGCCCAGTCTGCTTTTTTCTTTACGCAATCGAGGGTTTCGATCGCATTGAAAAGCATATCCTTTTCTTTATCATCTTTAATGTAAGTGTCTATAAGAAGGGAGTAAGTTTCAGAATGGATATTTTCCATCATGATTTGAAATCCATAGAAGAATTTCGCTTCTGTATATTGTACTTCGCTTACAAAGTTCTCGGCCAAATTTTCATTTACAATACCGTCACTTGCAGCGAAAAAAGCTAGTACGTGTTTTATGAAATGACGTTCACCATCTGTTAGCTTTTCCCAATCTCTTAAGTCTTCACTTAAGTCAATTTCTTCAGCCGTCCAAATACTTGCTTCGGACTTCTTGTACCAGGCCCAGATGTCATCATGCTGGATGGGGAACAAAACGAATCGGTTAGGATTCTCTTGCAAAATAGGTTCAACAACCTTTGTCATACTATTATCAGTTTAAAGACATTAAACAATGTGGCACAAAACATGAAAAATCGAAACACAGAATGGAAATGGAAAGACGATAGAACTGTCTACAGACAGGGGCGTAAAGGAATTTACGTCCATCGTTTTTTCGTTTTCATTCAGAGTTTTGATGATCAGGCTCTGCCCTTTCATTCTCAGAATAAAAAATTTCTTTACCTCATTAGGTGAAAACAGACGAATCTGTTGACACATGAATGTAGTTCTCAAATAAAGCGTAAAGAATCGATTTAAAAGCCGAAGCTCATTAAATCTAGTCTGTTTTGGTAAAAATTAAGATTGTTGAAAAGATTCCCTTCTTAATTTTTGAGTGCAAAAGTGGATAAAAATAGAGGAGTTTATAGTGTTTCACTCTATTAGCTTCCCATTGTGTCATAAAAATAGCTATTTATTTAAAATTAACACGTAGAAATTACTAACAGGATGTTGATAACTTACTTAAACCATTGATAATCAGTACTATCGTATTGTTAGCATATTTTCCACATTGTGGATAACTATTTGTGGAAAACTATCAGAACTATAAGCAAATAAGTGAAATACTGATGAGAATCTGTGCGATTTTACTGACAAATGTTGCGAAGTGAAGGTTCGAAGGAAAAAAGGCTTGAAGGCCCCTCAATCGTGCGGTTCGCGAATTTAGTGTCCTTCAACTTAAATCTTTGAAACCTTAGAGATCGAATAGCATTTCAAAAACGTTTTAAAATTCAAACTTAAAATAAATCTCAAAGCTATCCGGTCAAGCAGGTTTGTTAAGTTCTAATTTTGACTAAGATTCGTATTAAAAACTTAGTTGATTGAGCAAATTAAAACCCGCGTACTGAGCGAAATTTTGATTTTGACTTTAATTTTGTCTCAGGACTGTCGTCAGCAAATTTCAGCAGAACTTAACAGTCCTGTCCGGTCAGGCCAAATTCAATTCCTTCAACCAACCGCGCTCTGTGTTAAACTGAGTTTGAGCTTGAAATTGAAATTGAATTTCCGTTCCCCTCCCCTTCTAAAAAAGTCGCTTGCGTCGAAACCAAAGCGCCAATAGAAGACTAATCACAATCGAAAAGATAATGATGTAGAAAAAAGAAGCGGTACTTCCACTCTCAGTCTTGAAAGGCACTGGTACGTTCATCCCGAAAAAGCTTGCAACCAGAGTGGGAACCATCAAAATAATGGTAACTAACGTGAGCCGCTGGATCACTACGTTCAGATTATTAGAAATAATACTAGCATAGGCCTCCATGGTTCCGTTAAGGATATTTGTGTAAACGTTGGCCATTTCAAGTGCCTGAGAGTTATCAATTAAAATATCTTCAAAGAGGTCCGTTTTATCTTCGTCTTCCCTTATCCCTAAAAAGTCAGATCGTTTCATCTTCATTTTTAGCAATTCGTTAGAACTCAGGGTATTCACGAAGTAAACCAAACTTTTTTCAATGTTGAGCAATGAACGTAAATCCTGATTTCGACTTGAGTTGTACAACTCACGTTCCACCACATTACGCTTGTGGTTGAGGCTTTTTAGACAACCTAGAAAACGATATACGTTTTGTTCCAGAATCTGAATCACAAACAGATTTTCATCTGAAGGCTTAAAGTTCTTGACCTTGTTATCTAGAAAAAGTTTTAGAACAGGATTATCATGCGAAGTAATGGTGATAATATTGTCTGGAGTCAGTATGATACCAATAGGAACGGTGATATAGATTGCTTCGTTATCTTGATTTGATGAATTTAAAATGGGTGTGTTCACAACGATGAGACGAAAGTCTTCTTCACGCTCGTATCGAGAACGCTCATCAATATCAAGAGAATCAATCAAGAAGTCTAAAGGAAGTCCAAACTGACGAGACACCGCATTCAACTCCTCTTGGGAGAATGGTGGTGAAATATTAATCCAGCAAGAAGGCTCCGTCTTCTCTAACTCTACAAGTTGCCCACTCTTTTTCGCGTAATATCGAATCATAACTGGAATCTTTTAGCGTAGTTGATCAAAATTAGTTCCTTAAGCTTCTATTCGCTTTGAGAAGATAACTTAAATCAGCTTTAATTTAGTACGCACAAATCTACAATTTATATTGCTTAACCCCGCATGGGGCTTACTCAAATTTAGACCCTTACACCTGCCTTTGTCTACAGTCAAATGCTCAGACTTTCCTAAAGCCGTAAAGGCCACCATAAAAAATCCGCGTTAGTGGAGAAGTCTCTCAGCTTTCCTGCCAGCAAAGGCAAGTAAAGCGATCTCTCAAGGAGGCTCTACCGACTGGTCTGACAACAAAGTGATCTGACAGCGTAGCGGTCTCTTCTCTCTTAATTTTTATCCAAATTTTCAATGAACTTTTCGTAAACATGAAGATCATCTTGCGTTCCGTGGCCCCAATGAGGCTTGTAACCCGCCATAATCCGATAATAATCACTTACGATGTCTGCCTGTTGTTCCAGATTGAAATCTCGAAGGCCATTGCCTTGCTTGAGTTGTTCTTTAAGCGCTGAAACGCCGCCGTAATTATAGCCCATCGCTGAATACTGTCCTCGTAGAGCTTGAACCATGTATCGGGCCCCCATCTTATCATATTGCCAAACATGCATCAATTCGTGTATAAATGTGCTTGTTTGCATGGGTCCCCAACTATTAATCAGGTAAAAACTTACGTAGCAAAAACGATGTTGCTTTGGGCCTACGATCGATAATTCATCGATGCGTACCCGTTTATAATTAATGGAATCTCCATAAATGTAGCGAGCTACCTTTATTTCTTTTTCGGTTAATGGTCTTGTATTGTATTTGAAAAAGTCTGTCAGTATTTCATAAATCTCTCCAATCCCAAAACACTCTAATGCATAAATCAACAAACCAATCAGCCACCAATAAGCATTTATCAGAAAACCTGCCCCTGCATCAGCCTGCCACCAAAACCGTTGGGGCTGACGCAATGAAAGCAATCCGCGATAGATATGCTTCGCAAAGCGATACAAACGAGTTGGTAACAATAGAAAAATATAAAGTATACGCTGTAAGGCGGTTACTACTTTCAGTACCAACTGATTTATTATCCAATCGATTCTAATCTGCAAATGATAAAATTTTCCAGATAATTTTTAAGTACACTGTAACATAAGTTATTTAAGATTTTGAATAGATTATTTTTTGTGCGTGTGAAATCAAATGTTTTAAGAATAGCCTTAGCTATTTGAGAAAAATTTGATGAAGCAATCGCGAAAAAAAAGCATTCAAAAATTAAAGAAATTTATGTTACAGTATATTAAGTCTGTAAATGGTCTTTGTCTCAAAAAAACCTGCTGTGTGAGCTTCCCTTAATACAATTCTGACTTGCGAAATAACCAGAGTAGCTATTGTAATCTGATTCTGTAATTGTCGGGATGACAAAAATAGCATTTGGTTCGCTATTTTTTTTCTAAAGTTATCCACAACATATCAACAATGAGGGGTCTAAACAACTCTACTCTTTGATAGACAAAAGGTTACGAATAGCAATGTTATTTTTTATTTTTTTAATAAAAATTAATTCTCTAATTTTTAACTGCGGCAGCGACTTGGGTTGGGTTTTAACGGGAATGGTTAGAGGATTTTGGTCAGCGGATGAGGTGGTTTAGAATGTGGGGGTTATCTGAAGGTTTGAAGGAAATAAGGTTTGAAAGACACGTAGAATGCGAAGTGGGTAATGAGGTATAACTTATTTTCCAAACCTTATTTAAAGCGAATGGCCTCTACAGGATTGATGCGAGTAACTAAATAAGAAGGGATAATTAAAAATAAGAGCGTGATTAACATGGTACCGATGTTTAGTAGTAATATGGTCCATAAGTTAATTTCGATAGGTGCAACCGAGAGATAGTAATCTTTTTCCGAAAGGGTAATGATCTCAAACCGTTGTTGAATGTAACAGAGGGCAAGACCAATTATGTTTCCAAACATCAGACCCAAACCAATGATATATAAGGCATGGTACAAAAATATTTTGCGAATTGACCAATCCGTACTACCCATTGCTTTTAGGGTTCCGATCATATTGGTGCGTTCTAAGATGAGAATCATGAGTGCAGTGATCATATTGATAATGGAGACCACAACCATGAGTAGGAGAATCACAATCTTGTTGATGTCTTGCAAATCTAACCAGTCAAAAATACTTGGGAACTTATCACGGATGGTTTGAGCAAACATATTATTAGGTAGTACCTCAAAGTATAGATAATCGCGAATCACATCTAGGTCATCCAAATCATCTAAAAACACCTCAAAACCGCCAACTTCATCTGCCTCCCAGTTATAGATATTTTGTAAAACTTTTATATCCGCTAGTGCGAATTTGCGATCAAACTCCTCCATTCCTGTTTTGTAAATACCACAAACTTTAAAACTACGCTCCAGCATGTTCACTTTTTCTACAAAGTGAATTCGAAGTTTACTCCCAATATCAAGTCTAAGTCGGCGAGCTGTTTCTTCTGAAACGATAATATCTTTTGACTCTTTGTCATCATACAACTCAATCGGCCTCCCCTTCACGAGGTAGTCACTCATATTTTCCCAATCAAAGTCTGCTCCAATTCCTTTTATAATAATTCCTTCCAATTGGTTGGTCGTCTTCTTTTTCTTTTTTCTTCCTGTTGTTTGATCATCAAGGGTTTGTGTCTGCTTGACTTCTTGCTTCACTTTAATGATACCTGGCTTTTGTGCATATACTTGAATATGTCGTATACCACCCTTTGTCATTTTATCAACCATCTTGTCTTCCAACTCGTATCCTAAAATACTAGCTTTCGTACGATACAACATGGAGCCAATCGTATCAATATGTGGATAAAAATCCTGATTCATTTTGGTAGGTACCGCCTCAAACGAACGATTGACATTGGTATCAACAATATCGATATGCCCCCAAAAGCCAAATATTTTACTACTGATCCCCTTTTGGAAACCATTAATCAAAGAAGTAGCAACAATCATAACTACCATACTTAAAGCAACAGCAACCATTGCAATACGTATAATCAAGCGCGAGAAGGATTTGACTCCTGCTTTGGCAACATTACGAGCTATGAAATATTCAAAATTCAAATGAAGCGTATTAAGTGAACCGTGAAAATAGAACTAATATGGAACTAATTTTATTATTGAGGGCTTAATTTAGCAAGGTTTGAAGGAGGGAAGGTTTGAAGGACAGGCAAACGTGAGTCAAAATATCGTGTGCCCTTCAAACCTTATTGCCTTCTATCCTTCAAACCTTGTATAAGATTCTCACTAAAAAAAAATATCTTTGCCATCTAAATATAAAAAACATGACTTTTCTAGAAGAATTAAACTGGCGCGGAATGCTCCAGGACCAAACACCAGGAATTGAAGAAGAACTTGCAAAAGGTCCTGTGACTGGTTATATCGGGTTTGACCCAACGGCTCCATCTATGACCATAGGTAATTTTGTGCAAATCATGCTCTTAAAGTTATTCCAGCAAACTGGCAACAAGCCAATTGTATTGATGGGTGGTGCGACTGGTCGTGTTGGGGATCCGTCAGGAAAAGACAAAGAACGCGTACTCAAGAGTTATGAGGAATTAGATTCTAATTTGGAACACCAAAAGGCTCAGATTAAAAAGTTTTTGGACTTTGAAGGTGAGCATGCTGCTGTGATTGTCAATAATCATGATTTCTACAAAGACATGAACGTACTGTCGTTTTTACGTGATGTAGGAAAGACCTTGACCATTAATTATATGACTTCAAAGGAGTCGGTGAAAAAGCGTATTGAAACTGGACTTTCGTTTACAGAATTTAGTTACCAACTACTACAAGCTTACGATTACCAATGTTTGTACAACCAACATGGTTGTCGATTGCAAATGGGAGGTTCTGACCAATGGGGTAATATTACTTCAGGAACAGAGTTTATTCGAAAGAATCTAGGAGGTAAGGCTTATGCAGCGACTACGCCATTGTTGACAAAAGCAGATGGATCAAAGTTTGGTAAGTCAACTTCTGGAAATATTTGGTTAGATGCTGCGATGACATCCCCTTATAAGTTTTACCAATTTTGGATTAATGCTGATGACAAAGACACTAGCAAGTTTACACGTTATTTCACCTTGTTTTCGAAAGAAGAAATTGAAGCACGTGAAAAAGAATTTGCGGACAATCCAAGAATGCTAAAAGAGCTACTGGCGGAAGAGCTAACAATAAGAGTACATTCACAGGAAGATTTTGATGCCGTAAAAAAAGTATCGAATCTCATCTTTAACGCTAAGGCAAGTGCGGAATCACTACTTTCGCTTGATGTAGATTCACTTTCTACGATAGAAGAAGAACTACCTAGTTTCACCATTTCAAAAGACGCTTTGGCAAATGGATTAAACATTGTTGATTTGCTGTCGGAAAACACGCAAATTGTTGCTTCAAAAAGTGATGCAAGAAGAGCGATAAAAGGCAATGCCATTTCAATTAATAAAAATAAGATCTCAAGCCACGAGCACAATGTAAATCATGATGCTTTGCTACATGGTAAATACATTATGATTGAGAATGGTAAACGAAATAAATTCATGGTGCTAGCTCAGTAAATTCTTGGTGCTCATCATAATATAGCTGCTTTAGACAACAAAAATGTAGCTACTATTTTTTCAAAAGGACTGAACCTTGGCATTAAAAAGTAACTTTTTTAATAGAACCAATGTTCAGTTTTTTTTTGTCTGCTATCAAAATTACTCTTCTCCATTTTTCTTAAGTTAAAAGTTCCTCCCCCATCTTTAATGCATTTGGCGTATAAAACAATGCTAAACAGCTAGGTTTAGCGAATATTCGTTCAAAAAGTACTCTTCACTGATTCTAAGGCTATTATCATCTAAAATTGCGGCTTACCGCCCCAAAAGAAAAAAGAAATAAAAAAAAACTTTATACTTCGTTTTTATCCATCGTAATTATAACTTTGTAGCGTTCTAGATTAATCAACTATTTTTCCTGCCAGACACAACAGTTAGATTAAAATTTTGAATTTCAAGGGTAAAACACAGGCTTGTTATCGATCCCCACACAAAAGTCTTTGTTGCCAAAAGCTACCCTTCGCAAATGAAGTTCATAATTATTTTTTCATTAAAAAATTGTGCGTAAAAAAATGGCAGTAAAAAAAGTAAAGTCTCATTGGAACGAAGTGTGGACCAAAGTAGAGACAAAACACCCAACTCGCGGTAGCGATTATTTCTTCTCAGATTATGGCCGAATGAAAAGTGTCAATAAAAAAACAGAAGACGAAAAACTACTAAAAGGAAGTCGTGATAAGTACGGAAATGTTCGACTCAGCCTCCAACTAGCAGAAGGAAAAAGACAACAGTTTTACCTTCATCGTTTAATTGGAGAAACTTACATCGAACAAGAATCTAAAAACCACACATTTCTTGTACACATCGACAACAACAAGGAGAACAATTATTGGGAGAACATCCTGTGGGTTACTCAAGAAGAACTCACAGAACACCAAAGAGAACATGGTGTTTTTGATTTGAACAACCGTAAACGTGATCCGAACTACAAAATGACCGAAGCCAAAGTTCGCTTATTGAAAAAAAGATTGGCGAAAGGCAAAACCAAACGTGAAATTTTAGCTCGTGATTTTGGTATCTCAGTTGAACACGTAAAATTGATAGAAAAAGGTAAACGGTGGGGACACGTAACTATCTAAACCTCTATCTACATCAAATGAATTTTTTCACCTCAAATCTTAATCAAATTAAAATATCATAAACACAACAAACAAAAATAATAACCAAATTTTGCGCCGATCAAAAGGCTGCAAAATTTGGTTTTTTTTATTGAAGTTGTTTAATCGCAGTCAAGATCGCCTCAGACTCTGTATAGCCTCTCGACACCAAGTGATACTCCTCCCCTTTTTTCAAGATTAAAGTTGGAAATGAATTAACGCCTAAACTTCCACCATATTCAAAATCTTTGATCGTTTCTACTTTTGCAGCTTCCGAATTAAATCTTTTTTCAAACTCTTTGACATCCATTCCTAATTTCTTTGCAATCGTCAAATAAGTATCGACTTCAGTTGTCTGTTTATTCTCATAATAAAATGCTTTTTGAACTTCTTTATAAAAAGCAAAAGCTTTATCAGCTGCCATTTGTTTTGCTACTACAACTGCTCGACAGGCGGGCTCCGTATCATACACAAAGTCTGCTTGTTCTAATATATCGTATTTAAAAGGTTGACTCGTTCGTTCTTCTATTTCCATCCAATGACTTTTCAAAAAATCTTTTAGCTCCTCCATAGTCTGTTTTCCATTTGGCCGTAAGCCTCCTAACACCAATTCAAAATCTACATTTTCTGGTAAGGCATCTTTCACTGCGGATATCTGTGGTGAAAAACCATAGCACCACGAGCACATCGGATCTCCTATATAAATTAATTTGTTGGTCACCATGGTCTTGTCGCTTTCGATTTTGGTCTGTCCTTTATTACCTGTTCGTGTAGAACAAGCGCTGATTAAATTGACCAGTATTAATGTAAAGAGAATTATTTTTTTCATCAGTCAAATGTATGAATTAATCAAACATAGTAGTACGCTTGAAGTTCAGAAATATATTGTACGACAGATTGAGCATGTTCAACAAACTGAATCTCTCCTTTCCCGCAGCTCAAACCCTAAAGGACACCATATTCGCAGACACCGTTGAGTAAATTTTCTTATTGGGTATGCCTCCTAACTCAACGAACTATCCCCTGTTTTCTGAAGTAAATCAAGCATTTTTAGCTTACTACGAAAAAAATCGTAGAAAAAATTTGGAACTACGATAAAAATCGTACATTTTTACACTACGAAAAAAATCGTAAACAATGAAATCAAAGAAAAACAAAGCAACAAAAGGAGAAATGGAAGTTTTGGAAATGCTGTGGAAGCTAGGGCCATCATCTGTTCGGCAAGTCCATGACAAACTAAACGAACAATCTCAAGGCAAAGAAAAAAGCTACACGACGACTCTCAAGTTTATGCAAAACATGCTTGAAAAGAAACTCGTCAGTCGAGAAATTATTAACAACAAACATCTCTACCAAGCTACCATTTCTGAAAAAGAAAGTTTAAACGAAAAGATTAGTAAGATAGTTGAAAACACGTTTCAAGGTTCACCTGGGAATCTGGTTTTACAAATTCTGGGCAACCATAAAACTTCTGATGAAGAACTCCAAAAAATTCGTGAATACTTAGACGAACTTGATAACCAAAAATAATAAATAGCAATGAACTTAAATACCATACAACAACCACTAATTGAAGCGTTAGGATGGACGCTTTTACATTCACTTTGGCAAGGATTAATCATCGCAGCTTTGCTAGCAATTGCGATCCGCTTTATCAAAAACAAATCACCAAGAATAAGCTATCAACTTTGCTGCCTGTCTCTTCTAAGCCTCGTAATTTGGATGAGCAATACTTTCATTCATCACTTCCACTGGCCAATAGAAAACAACACTCCACTCACTGATCTTAGCCCAATAGTATCAGGTGATGATTTTGCTTTTTTTGCAAACACCTTTTCCTGGCAACAAAACATCGATATTTTCTTTCAATCTTTTATTCAATCTTATGCTAATGAATTGGTGATGCTTTGGTTATTAGGTGTAGGTGTTTTTGGTTTAAAATGGATTGGAACACTTTATTTTACCTATACTCTGAAGCGTCATAATACCACTTCTGCTCCTAAAGCATGGCAAAAGATGGTTCAACAGTTTTCACAAAAACTTGGTATCAATAAATCCATCGCCATTGTTCAATC
>CALGLS010000560.1 GCA_937959375.1 uncultured Saprospiraceae bacterium | reverse complement strand
GGATTTGGTTTAGGAACGATATAACTTCCTCCCCAAAGGTTGGCACCATTTGTAATCGTTGCATTAACATTGTTGACATCGAGATTGGTTGCTGCTGTTGCTGGGTCACAAGGATATTGAGCACTTACAATTTGCATGAAAAAAATCATCAAACATAACAGTGTGCATATTGTAGTCTTAATTTTCATAAAGTTGGTTTTAGACTACAAGATATATCTTTGGTTTTAAACCATATCTCTTTATGTCAACTTTATTTGTATTTAATTAACAACAAACTTCCCACTATAAGCTTTTCCATCTTTTGACAAAGCTTTGTAAAAATACATTCCTGTTGTTAGATTTCCTTTTTCGATCGCTAGGCTGTTTGCCGAAAGGCTGTTGTAGGTTCGTATTAGCTGACCGCTAATAGAGTAAACTTGAACGGAACTTAATTGTTCATTTTGATTAACTAAGCGGAGTTGGGTTTGATTGGTAAATGGGTTGGGTGATAAGGTTAGACTAGATTGCTTGTAAATCGGAGTTTTTTCTTCAGTGGAAAAACCTTTATTAAAAAAGTCATCAATTTCATCTCCAACTTCTTGAAGCACCGAAAGATCTGGGCATGGGTATGCAACATCAGCGGTATAAATAACAGCAAAGGTTAAATCATTTACTGCACCTGGCTCTAATCGAAATGGTTCGAATCCCATTAACATTTGAGGATCAGCCATTGTGTTTTCTGAACACATGGACCAAGCTGTATCAATAGAAGGGTTCCCAGAATAAGCAAAATTTGTGTAATCGGTACTCCCCGGATTGTAGCCATTTCCCCCAGTAGTTAAAGGTGTACCGTCTGTCCAATTTCCAGTCAATAAACTGTAATAATCAAAATCCAATGAACTACCTGAGGGAACAACTGGACCGTCCCAGACCATAAAATTATTCATTTTCGTTCTAATCACAGTATCAGGAGACTCCCATGATTCAGGAATTTCCAATTCACCATTTTCACCAAAAACTCGGACAACCGATATCCCTTTAACTATCTTTACGCCCACTACAGGAATTTCTTCACAATAGGTATTCACTCCTCCTGGGCAACTACAATCATTCTCACCATCGATTGCATCTTGATTATAAATAAAAGCAATATCATTTTCAGGAAAACATCCCACATAATCATCTGCTGGACAGCCCAAAGCTGGATCAATCCAAATTCCGATGACTAAATCTTCTAATGTTTCTATACCTCTATTAATAAACTTATAATCATAAAACGTCGCATTATTAACTGCGGGTTCATTCGACTCAAAAGAATAAGCCAGTACTTGGATTTCAAAATTAGTAGCAATTCCTCCTGTCTCAAAATGTTCGTTTCCTGTATCATTAAATACCATCCAGTGTGCCTGATCGGCCCCATTGATATCTGGATAATCACCATCATAAGGGCTATACAAACCATCGTTATTCCTATCTTGAAAAGGAGCAGCCCCTTGTTCTGTAGCAGGTAATTCAAATCCAAAAATGGCAGAAAAATCAGGATTCCCTCTCGCTGGCCATCTTAAAACCGAACTTGGAATAGGCCCATCAATCGTTCCATTATCCCACCAATCAGCACGATGACTTGCAATATCGGCTCCTGTGATAGACCATATATAGTCAAAATTATTACACGTATTCAAACTAGTTTCTCCAGATTCCGTCAAGGGCCCTGGATAGTAGTCAACTCCTCCAGCACCTACTCCAAAGGTGGTAGCTGCTAGTTTAATATTTCCGCCAGGATCAAAACCTCCTATCCAAATCCCACCACCAGCAATAGCAGAAATCTCTGGCAAACCAGATGACGCGCTTGGCTTGGGAACGACATAACTTCCTCCCCAAAGGTTGGCGCCATTTGTAATCGTTGCATTAACATTGTTGACATCGAGATTGGTTGCTGCTGTTGCTGGGTCACAAGGATATTGAGCACTTACAATTTGCATGAAAGAAATCATCAAACACAACAGTGTACTTATTGTAGCCTTAATTTTCATAAAGTTGGTTTTAGACTACAAGATATATCTTTGGTTTTAAACCATATCTCTTTATGTCAACTTTATTTGCATTTAATTAACAACAAACTTCCAACTATAAGCTTTTCCACCTTTTGACAAAGCTTTGTAAAAATACATTCCTGTTGTTAGATTTCCTTTCTCGATCGTTAGGCTGTTTGCCGAAAGGCTGTTGTAGCTTCTTACAAGCTGACCAGTGATCGAATATAATTGAACTTGTTGTAGATTTGATTGACCATCAATCAGCAATTGAGTTTGATTGGTAAATGGATTGGGTGTCAAGCTAATTGCGTTGTCTTGAAAGATTGGTCTCTTTGTACTAACAGTAGAATTATCATTATAAAAGTCAGATACAATATCCCCCACCTCTACCAAACCTCCGATATCAGGACATGGATAAGCGACACTAGGTTGGTAAATTACTGCAAATGACAATCGATTAATTGAGCCTGGAGATAATCTAAATGGACCTGAGTTAATTAACATACGTCGATCTCCAGCAGGTAAAGCTTCAGAACACATCGACCACTCACTTCCATCAGAAGGATTTCCCGGGAAAGCGTAATTTGTATAATCCGTACTTCCTGGATTATGTCCGTCTCCTCCTGTTGTAAGTGGTAATCCATCTTGGAAAATTCCTTGCATATAATTGTAAGTTTGAGCAGTAGTTACTGGATCAGTTGTTCCAGATGGGCCACCAAACCCATTATAATACATAAATGACGACATACCTAAACTCACAATCGTATCTGCAGATACCCCTGGAGCAGGTACTTCCAGTTCACCTCCAGGACCAAATACTCGCTCTGCATAAATACCATCCAACATTTTAACACCTACAACAGGAATATCCTCACAGTAAGTATTCACTCCTCCTGGACAGATGCATCCTGGTTCTCCATCTGATGCGTCCTGATTGTAGACATAAGCTATGTCAGCTTCTGGAATACAACCAATGTAATCATCCAGATAACATCCTAAATCCGGATCAACCCAAAAAGACACATAGGCATCCTCTAATACTTCTGTACCTTTATAAGCAAAATAGTAATCATAGAAAGTTGCATCATTAATAGCATCTTCGTTAGATGCGTAGCTATAGGCTAAGACCTGAGTTTGCATACCAAGGGCTTCGCCACCCGAGGAACTGTGTGGACCTCCTGCATCGTTAAAAACAAACCAATTTCCCTCGGTAGCTCCGTTGATATTTGGATAGTCACCAGCCGTAGGTTCAAAAATATCATTACCATTTAAGTCTATAAAAGGTGCCATGGAGTGATTAAATAAAGGCAATTCAAAACCATTGAATGATTCAAAATTAGGGTTTCCTCTTCCTGGCCATCCCATAATCGCATCAATTGGATTGTCTATGATTCCATTATCTGCAAAGTCGGCATTATGCGTATTAATTTGATCATCGGTTACCACCCAAAAGCGATTGAAGTCCTCACACTGATTTGAAGTAGTGGTACCATCGTCGTTTAGAGGTCCAGCGAAATAATCGGTATTCCCAGCTGAGCTTCCGTAAGTTTGAGCAGCTAGTTTTAGACTTCCAGAAGCATCAATTCCGCCCATCCAAATTCCTCCTGAATAAATAGCCGCAACCTCAGGCAATCCAGATCCAGGGTCAACAGCCGGCACAACGTATCGTGCATCAGATCCGTTCCACCACAAGTCACCTCCGATTAAAAGTCCTGCTCGTACGTTATTAGCAGATAATTCAGAAGCTGCAGATGGAACAAAACAATCTTGAGATTGAATAGTAATTGTACTTATTAAAAATAAGAATAGAGAAGAAAGTTGTGCATGTGTGTTTTTCATTAGGTTTCCTTTTAGTTAAAACTTGATTCGTTTATGTTTTTTGACATTATAAATATAAACATATTCACAAGTTAATTTTAGACGATTGTAACAACTGTCATTTAATTAACAACAAACTTCCCACTATAAGCTTTCCCACCTTTTGACAAAGCTTTGTAAAAATACATTCCTGTTGTTAGATTTCCTTTTTCGATGCTTAGGCTGTTTGCCGAAAGGCTACTATAGGTTCGTACTAGTTGACCGTTGACAGAGTAAATTTGGACGGTATTCAATTGCTCATCCTTATTCGTAAAACTAAGTTGTGTTTGATCGTTCATCGGATTGGGTGATAATGTTAAACCCGATTCATTGTAAAAAGGTGTGCTTGTATTTGTAACAACATTTTCACTATAAAAATCACAAACTTCATCCCCTACATCTTGCAGTACAGAAACATCTGGACAAGGGTGCGCTACATCAAGTGCAGCAATTACAGCAAAGCTCATTGTTTTAACATCTCCAGGTTCCATTCTAAAACCTTCGCCTATCCCGATTACCATTCGAGAATCTCCTATTATATCTTCTGTACACATTGACCAATCTGTTACATCCGAAGGATTTCCTGGATAACAATATTTGGTGTAATCAGTACTCCCAGGGTTATAACCATTACCTCCCTCAGTAAGTGGTGTACCATCTGGCCAAGACCCAGTTAATAAATTATAATACCCTATAACATTACCGTAAGCCATTTCAGGAAGAGAAGCGTCCCTTACCGCAAAAGAAGACATCTTAATTTCAACAATAGTATCTGGATCTGCTCCCCATGGAGTTGGAACTAAGTCACCATCTGCATTAATATTTCGCCCTGCCAATATACCTTTCAACACTTTAATCCCGACTACTGGAATTTCTTCACAGTAAGTATTCACACCTCCAGCACAAGAACAATTCTCATCACCATCAATAGCATCCGCATTGTAAATGAAAGACATATTATCCTCAGGAATACAACCTACCCGATCATCTGTATAACAACCTAAATCTGGATCTATCCAAATTCCAATAACGGTGCTATCTAAACTTTCTACATTTCTATTAATAAATTTATAGTCATAAAAAGTAGCATTATTAATTGCAGGCTCAATAGACACAAAAGAATATGCCAATAACTGCACTTCTATACCCACCCCAACCGGAGCCCCAGACTGTAAATGAGGTCCTCCATAATCATTAAAAACGGTCCACTGCCCTAAATCTGCTCCATTGATATTCGGATAATCACCTTCATTTGGATCATAGACCCCATCACCATTTCGATCGAAAAAAGGTGCATAACCTTGAGGCTCTTCCACCAGCTCAAACCCAAAAATAGATGTAAACTCTGGATTACCAATTCCCGGCCAGCCCAAGACTGATGCTGGAATTGGTCCGTCAATAGTACCGTTATCCAACCAATCTGCCTTGTGACTTTCAATATCCATCGAGTTCGTTGTCCATATTCTATCATAATCCTCGCATTGATCGGCATAAGTTTGTCCGACATTCGAAAGCGGCCCCGGATAGTAGTCTACTTCTCCAGTATTGCCTCCATAGGTTGAAGCAGCCAACTTTAAGTTATATGCCACATCCAATCCTCCTATCCATATTCCTCCACCCCATATTGGAGCAACTTCTGGCAAACCAGGTGCTGTTGCTTTTGGAACAAAATAACTTGCTTGATCCCAAAGATTTCCTCCATTTTTTATCAAGGCATTTACGTTATTCGCATTCAAATATGATTCTGCTGTTGCTGGTGAACAATCAAACTGAGCACTCAGTATCTGTAAACCAGAAATCACAACAAAGAAGAGCGTAAAAATTGTAGTTTTAATTTTCATAAGAATTGATTTTAGCTTATATTTTTTAATGGTTAAATTTAACCAAAAGAAATGTACTTTGAGAGCTCCATTGAGTGAAGGCTACATCTCAGCATATAGATTGCCCCTCCACCTGTACAAAGGAGCTAAGCGATTTTCACTATTCTTAGCTATCAAATTAAAGATTTTTCATATCTTTCGCTTAGAAATTGTTAATCATTACAAATTATTTACCCCGACTCCACCAAATGGAGCTACTAAACAAAACCAACCTAAATTATGGCTAAATCACTCGAAGCAAAATTCCAAGAAATTGCAGATCAACTAAAAGATGCTGTTGTAGACTTTACAACCCTTGAGGTAACCACTCTTACTGGTGACGTCAAGCACATCATCAACACCGGCACTGGTTCCAACAAAAAGACTTCTTTTGACATGAAAAATGTCGTTTCTAAACTCAATCAAACTGGTTCTACTAAGGGCAAAATTGAATTGGTAGCGCATACGCACATTGACTTTGATCATGATACTGTTAACTTCATCAAATCTGATCTTGGTAAACAAGGCAAGCAATTGTTTGAATTGCATCAAACTGCAGTAGGTACTGCTCATCAAGCGCGTAATGGTTTCTTGAGTTTCTTACAGGATATTATTGTGTAAAATAAACGGTTTGAAGGAGTAAAGGTAATAAGGTTTGAAGGGCACGTAATCTAGGACCTCCCATATTATGTGCCCCTCAAACCTTCAAAACCAATCATATGCTAGAAGCCTGGAGCGATGTAATCCCTGCAGATGAAGTGGCCTTGTTAGAAACAGGTCGCGGGCAGGAGATTGAGCAACCCTTGATTGATTTGGGTTACCTCAACGAGTTTACTATTGAAAACGCCAGCCAACTTCGCACTTCCCACATCTCTGATGCCATCCGGCATTTCCGAAAGGACTATATCAAAGCTGGTTTACTACCCGACTTTGCTCACAATTTTTCGCAACTTCCATCTGATGAACTAGATGGACTTGAACTCAATCTTATTCATCAGATTACCGGGCTAGATGGTGAATTTCCTGTTCTTAGTTTACCTAAAAAAGAGTTGACCAATTTGACGAGTCGCGTACTACATTATCGTTTGACTATTTTGGGTGTTTTTACAAAATCAGTTAGCGTTCCATTTGATGCCGATAGTGAGCTTGCGCTAAATACGTTGAGTAATTGGCTCATGGCCAAAAACACGAAAGACCTACTAAACCTGATTGGCAATATGCCGCTTTTGTTGCAACGTATATTGGATACGAATCAACTCAAACGCACTGCTGTGGTATTTAAATACAAAAACAACAAAGTAGGAATCGATACCATTGAAGAGGTAACGGAAGAAGATGGCGATCAGGATAACGAAGCGCAACTTATAGAAGAAGAGGCGGCAATTGACAAAGAAATCGAAGTATTAACAAGTACTATTTTTTCAAAAGAAGAAGCTGAAATTGAACGACTAGAAAAACGAAATAAAAACAAGAGAAGACGCGCCGAAAAAGTAGAACGCTGTATTATTGAACTTGTCAATCAAGGAAAGGAATTGTTTAAGGAAACTCAAAAACAGTTTGACAAAATAGAGCAAGAAAAGCAGCCTTTGCTTTCGCAAAAGAAAATACTAGACCAGGACATTTTGCGACTCAGCAATGCAATTCAAAAAGAAAAAGCAAAAGCGGGACCTGACCTTAAGAATAAAGCCATTAAGCGCAAAAAGAAAGAACTGGATAAGATTGAAAAGAAGTTGAAAAACGAAAAGAGTCAAGCTCAAATACTTGGAGAAATTGGTAATCTAGAACACAACATTAGCATCTTCAAACGCAATGTTACTGGACTAGAATCAAGACCGGGTAATCACAAGGCTGTTATCAAAAGGCAGAAAGATCAAATTAGTGTTGCCAAAAAAGAAATGGATCAACTGAATAAAACATTGGAACGCTACAGTACTAGAAAAAAATTGCGCCTTGAATTGCAAAAACTAGAAGATCAAGCTACTGCAAGTGGACAAAGTAAAGCTGTCATTCAATCCTTACAACAACAAGAAAAGCAAACTAAAAACTTACTGAAAGAGGTAACGGATTCCATCAACCAAAAAGATAAATCCTTACAAGATGCTATTGCAAAACGCGATGAAATCATTCGTCAAAATCAATTGAGCATCAAACCGCTGAAAGATCGACTCGATCGTTTGGAACGAAAAATAAGCGGACTCAAATATCGCTTCAAAGCACAGTTGAAACGCTCCCTCGATTCAGACTTTTATAATGAATTGAAAGTTCAAGTTTTTGAAAGTCGTAGCAAAAATTACTTGCAAAAATTAGAGCAAGATCCTTTCAACGCTTTCCTCATTCGACTCATTCAAGTTCGCCAATGGATGAATGGCTACTACTACGGAAAACTAGACAGTCAACCAGCCGACCGCACCTTTCAATCTATTATAGAACTTATTGAAGAAGAGGACTTTAAGCGATTGCGACTTAAATATGTTTTGACCAAATTAGGTAGCGACACTACAGGTTATTGGCTTTTAAATGCACAGTATTTCTTTGACTGTGTTTGTGAATTAGACAAAAAAACTTCTACAAAAAACACGGCCGAACTAATCAAAGCATACGAAGATCAATTTGACAAAGATCCGATTTACAAAAACGAAGTAACCGATACGGCCTGGAAAGAATTCACTACAGAAATAGAAGTAGGCATTCAAGAAAACAACACCAATATTCGACGTTTTTATTATGGGGTCAAAAGCTTGGCGCGCTCCATTGGTCGAGTCATTAAAAATCTATTTCGACGTATCGTCAATGGTGTAAAAAGTGTCATTCGTATTTTCAAAAACTTCATTAAAATTCTATACAAAGAAATCAGAGAAGGTGTACGAAAATTCTTTGAAGGCATGAAGTTCCTTTTCGGCAAACGACAAATAGAAACGCCTATTGCTACAAACAAAGCATTGGTTACTAAATTCGATTTCGACTTTGATGTTACCGTTTGGGCAACACCTGACATTCCAATAGATGCTTACAAAGAACACATAACGAAGTGTGCCGGATATGCCCAAAATTTGGACTTTAGTTTAAAGCTTGTTGCTAAAGTTTTAAAGTGGAGTTTCACGCTGGCTTCTGGTGCTTTGACTTGGCCTCGTTTGGCTTTAAAAATTGCCTTTCATTTTAAAGATTTGGTAATTAAATTTTTAGTAAAACG
>CALGLS010000559.1 GCA_937959375.1 uncultured Saprospiraceae bacterium | reverse complement strand
CCAAAAGAGCTGAATTCATTAACGATTCAAACCACTCCTGTCAACGCCAGCATTCGGGCACTTGAAGTAATTGACGACAACACCATTTGGTTTGCAGGTTCCAATGGTTATTATGGCTATAGCCAAAACGCAGGTACAACTTGGCAAATTGATAGTTTAAAAACCGATTCAATCATTCCTCACTTCAGGGCTATTGCTCATACAAGTGAAGCCATCTTTCTTTTAAGTATTGAGTCGCCAGCGCTGTTGTACAAAAGTACCAACATGGGAAAGCATTGGGAGATGGTATATCAAGAAAATCATCCGAAGGCATTTTATGATGCGATGGTTTTTTGGGATGATAAAGAAGGTATCGCTATGGGTGATCCTACGGAGGATTGCCTCTCGGTCATCATCACGAAAGATGGCGGAAATAGTTGGGAGAAACTTTCCTGCGATCTTTTGCCAAAAGCAGTAGAAGGAGAAGCGGCCTTTGCTGCCAGTAATTCCAATATCGCAGTTTATGGTCAACATGCTTGGATTGTAAGTGGCGGTAAGAAAGCACGTGTTTTTCATACGGCTGACCGAGGGGAAAGTTGGGAAGTTTTTGATTCTCCCATCGTGCAAGGTGCTCAGATGACTGGCATCTTTTCAGTAGATTTTAAAGATGACAAAAACGGAATCATCTTCGGAGGTGATTGGGAAAAGCAAGCAAACAATATAAAGAACAAAGCCATCACTATGGACGGTGGAAAAACATGGCAGTTAGTCGATGGTGGCAATTCGCCTGGTTATCGTTCTTGTGTTCGCTATTTGCCGGATAGTAAATCCTCGGAAGTACTTGCGGTAGGAATGCCCGGTATTTCTTATTCTCCTGATGGTGGCCAGCAATGGAAGTCGTTCTCAGACGAACCATTTTACACGCTTCGTTTTGGAACCAAACGAACAGTCGCTTGGATTGCGGGAAATAAAAAAATAGGAAAAGTAACTTTGAGTTCAACTCAAAATAAAATAGCTCAACACACAAATATATCAACTACTCCCCTCCCAAATAAAGAAGATGGCAAACGCACTAAAATTCACAAACCAAAATTCCAACAGATATTAACTGATAACCAAGTACTTGGTTCCATTCTGATTTTTGACACTAAAAACAATGTCTTCTATAGCAATGACTTCGAAAGAGCTAGTCAAGGTTTTATTCCTGCCTCTACTTTCAAAATTCCAAATTCAATCGTCGCTTTAGAAACGGGCGTCATGAAAGATCGCAATTCTATTTTAAAATGGAATGGGCAGCAACACCGCTTTGACTCTTGGGAAAAAGATATGACATTCCAAGAAGCGATTAAGGTTTCTTGCGTTCCTTGTTATCAAGAAATAGCTAGAACGATAGGTCCCAAAAGAATGCGTCAGGAACTCAAAAAAATGGGATACCCCGATATGGTTTTTGACGAAAATTCCATTGACCAATTTTGGTTGACAGGTGATTCTAAAATTACACAATTTCAACAAGTAGCCTTTTTAGGCAAACTATTTAATAATGAACTTCCAATCGCAAAACGAACCAATAACATCATCAAAAAAATGTTGTTTCTTCATCAACATCCAAACTACAAACTATCAGGCAAAACAGGATGGGCAGTTGTTGGAGAACAAAATATAGGTTGGTTCGTTGCACATGTTGAAACCGAAGACAATCAGTTTGTAATCGCAACAAACATTGAACCCGACCAAGGATTTGACATGAATAACTTTGGAAAAGTACGCAGCCAAGTTTCTAAAGAAGCGCTTGACCTATTACTCAAGAAATAAGCCCAACCATTCTCCATGTTTTTGTGATGCTTCTGTGATACTTCAAACTTATCTTTGTAAAAGTTATAAAACAGTTTATTTAAATATTCTATTACTTTGCAAACCTAAGTTTATGAAAAAGTCCATCCTAGTACTAAGTTTCATTTTTGCATTATTCCAATCTTGCTTCACGCAGAATATGGAAACCAAACTCATTAAACAATCTGAAGAGCTTGGTCAAGTCAATTGGCTCCGAAATTTTGATGAGGCAATCAGCCTTTCTGAAAAAGAAAAAAAACCCGTCTTTTATTCTTTCAAGAAGCGCCCGGTTGTTCTACTTGTCGTAATTATGGACACAACGTTATGAGTCATCCACTTATCGTGGAAGCCATTGAAACGCATTTTATACCTACCGCTATTTTCAATAACAAGAAAGGAAAAGATGCAAAAGTCTTAAAACAATATGGTGAACCTTCGTGGAATAACCCTGTCGTTAGAATTGTAAATGCGAATCAAAAAAACGTTGTCAACCGTCTTTCTGGTGATTACTCCAAGCTCGGTGTTGTAAATCGAATGATCGATGCACTTTCAGCATACGACCAAGCAATTCCTGAATACCTACTTTTGCTAAAAGAAGAACTAACCGCAGAAAAAAGAGGAACTCAAACAGCTGTACTTGGCATGTATTGTTTTTGGAGTGGAGAAAAAAACATTGGAGCTATAGGAGGTGTTACCAATACAACTGCTGGTTTTATGGGAGGAAAAGAGGTAGTAAAAGTTGAGTATGATCCGACTATAATTTCTTTTGACCAGCTAATTAAAACGGCCAAAAAATCGGGCAATGCTGATCATGTCTTTACTTCCAAAGAACATGAAAAAAGTATCGTGACTAAAATTATTGGAACGAATAAAACCTCGAAACTAAGTCGATTTAGAATTGACAAGGAACCTAGGTATTATTTATCAAAAACGGTGTATCAGTATCTACCCATGACTGCCATGCAAACTACTAAGGTTAATTCCCTATTGGCACATGGGCAATCACCCAATCACTTACTGTCGCCTAAGCAATTAATGATTTTAAAACGATTGAAAAACGAAGGAATGAGCAATTATCGCTCTGCCATAAACGTGGACATCATGACTGCTTGGAAGGCTTTGCTAGAGGCTTAGTAGAAATTTAAAAAATTCAAACTCAATCACAAGCTCAAACTCAATTTCACACAGAACGTAGTCGAAGGAATTGAATTTGAGCTTGTGATTGTGATTAAACTTAAGTTTGAGTTTACATATTCTTCGACAAAGTCCTAAGGCTAATTAAACAAATCGAAATTTCTTTCCTTATCTTCGCTCCATGCAGAAGAAGCATTGGATAAGGCTGGTTGTGATTCTACTAATCTTGGGAGATTTAGGATTTTCCTTTTGCCAGTATTATGGTAAAAACTTGGATGGCGACTTGGCAAATATTATCGTCCCTGCAGAAAGCTTAGCTCCAGTTTTGGATGATCCTTTTGGTTTTCAGATATTGAAAACGGGAGAAGGGCATGCAGCCTCCAATCGATATTTTGCGCACAAAACGCTTATTGTTTATTTTGACCTTACCACTAACTTTTTTAGCAACTTCACGAATTCAATTAACGCTATTTATTTAAGCAATGCGCTCTTCCTTTGGTTGAGTCATTTATTGATTTTATGGACGCTGAGCAGATTTATTGGTCATCAATTAAAACTAGGTAGCTTTGCAATTTTAATAGCTGCCCTGTTTGTTTTCCCGCTCTTTCAATCAAATGGTTATCATGTTCACATGGGCTTGATCTCAGGTGACATTTCTTATGCATCGGCCTATGCATTTCCGATGGGACTACTACTCTATTTCTTCTATCCTTTCCTTCGAAGAATTGCAAATCAGAAATTCGAAATTTCACTTTTCAGAAAAATCATTTCATTTCCATTAATAGTGTTACTTGCATTTAATGGACCTCTAGTCCCTCCTGTAGGAATCATAATTAGTTTGCTAACTCTTTGTTATTATTGCTACAAAGGTCTTTTTGCAAAAAAGGAAAATTTGTTCATGCTTCTGCAAAAATCAAGCGTTATTTATTGCTTACTTTTTATCCTAGTTAGTTTTTACTCTTTTTATATCGGAACGTTTAACACAGAAAACTCATCCATGCTATCGCTAAGTGAACGGTATCTTGCCATGTTGAAAAACATATTCCCTTTCGTCACTCAAAAACTAGGACTACCAATACTCATCGCGGTTGTTATCATCAACACCATTTTATTAAAAAGACAACAAGCAACGGACCATACGTTTAACATCACCAAACAAATAAACTGGATCATTGCCTTCATTATCATCTATCTTTTGTTGTTACCAATGGGAGGTTATCGTTCTTATCGATCTGGAATCATCCGTCATGATACTTTCATTCCAATTGCCATTGCTTTGATTTACTATTTTGGATTGACTTCAAATTATTTATGGAATGAAATAAAAAGCAGCAACAAAAGTATCTATCGAATTTTCATTTTTGGAATTTTGCTTATTTACGCCATAGCGGACAAATCTAAATTCGACAAGAACCGCTGCCAAAAAGAAGCACTTACACAACTTGCTAATTCAAAAAACAACCCTACCTTGCTACCTAGCGATTGCAATATCCTTAGTTGGAACAAAATCACAGACCCAAAATACTCAAAGACAAACGCACAACTTTTACAGCGATGGAATGTTACTGTGGATACTGTCTTGTATTATCAGAAATAAGTTTTCAAGACATCGTTCCAATGCCAAAATCAAGAAAACCGAAATGTATTTATTTCGCTATCTTTGTCTGAAGTTGTTTAAGCACCTGTCTGGCAGGACTGTTAAGTTCTGCTGAAATTTGCTGACGACAGTCCTGAGTCAAAATTAAAGTCAAAATCAAAATTTCGCTCAGTACGCGGGTTTTAATTTGCTCAATCAACTAAGTTTTTACGAATCTTAGTCAAAATTAGAGCTTAACAAACCTGTCTGGCTAGTCAGGTTTTCAAGAAACTTCTAAATAAATATAACTACAAACTCATGAAAAAAATCTTACTCTTACTTGTATGTGTTCAATTTAGCTTCAATCTAATAGCTCAAGTATCAACCGATGCTTTTGATTTTGATGGAGTCGAACGAACTTACATGTATTATCTTCCTGACAGCTATCAACCAGGAGATCAACTACCTTTGGTATTAAACCTACATGGTATCACATCTAACGCCGCTGAACAAAATTTATACACTGGATTTAATCCAATAGCTGATACCGCTAACTTTATTGTTTGCCATCCTGATGGAACTGATATCTTTGGTGGTACCGGTAAACAATGGAATGTGGGTTTTCCTTTTTCCGCGAACACAGCTGATGACGTTGGATTTATAAATGCTTTGATCGACACCCTACACGCACAGTTAGATATTAACCTTGACAAGGTTTATGTGACTGGCATGTCAAATGGTGGATACATGGCCTATAAATTAGCTTGTGAACTAACAGATAGAATCACAGCTATCGCTTCCGTAACAGGTAGCATGGTGCCAGCCGAAGCAATGGACTGCAATCCAACGAGCACCATTCCTGTTTTGCAAATACACGGGACAGCTGATCCTACCGTTCCTTACAATGGTTCTGACTTTGGTATCCCAGTTGAAGACTTAGTTGCGCAGTGGGTTGCGCACAATCAATGCATGATGACACCTGATACTTTTGCCTTTCCTGACATAGATCCAAACGATATGTCCACCATAGAACGCATCGCCTACAACGATTGTGAGACTGATCGAAAAGTACATTTTTATAAAGTTGATGGTGGTTTACATACTTGGCCAGGTGCTAATATTTCGTTTCCTGGTACGAATAAAGATATTAAAGCTAGTGTTGAAATTTGGAACTTCTTTAATCAATACGGTGTGGATATTCCAACTTCAAACAACAAGGTCAATTACCAATCTGTTGAAGTAAGTATTAGCCCCAATCCTTTTTGGGATAAGGTCCAGATTAAAGCTACTGATGCTATCATTCATAAAATACGAGTGACCAACTCCTTAGGTCAAGTCATTTATCAAAACAACAATATTGATCATGCTGAATCTGAAATACAAATAGGACATTTTCAATCTGGCGTTTATGTTATGATATTAGAAACTTCGAATGGCATTTATAGCGAGACTTTAGTTAAGCAATAAGGAATTCACTTAGTTGAGTATAAAAATCACAAGTAGTCAGCCTGAAAGGTTGCGACTCCACACGCACAAGTAGTCGTTACCTTTCAGGCTTTTATATAAAGGAAGTTGTTTAAAAATAGCATGCTGATTTTCTTGTAAATCATTGATCCTAAGTACCAAACTTCTACAACAAATTTCAAGCTCCATTTTTAAAGAACTTCAAACAAAAGAAACCTACAGTGGACATCAACTCCATTAAAAATATAAAAAGCTTCAAAGCTTTAGCAAAAGAAAACCTTACTTCAGAGCTCTACGAATATCTTGTCGGAGGAGCTGATGATCTCCGCACTTTTCAACGAAACATAACAGCTTGGTCACAATATCAAATCCGGCCAAGAAGATTAATTGATGTTAGCAAAATTGACACTAGTACAGAACTTTTTGGTCAACAAGTAAACGCACCGATTGTGCTGGCTCCCATCGGTATACTCGGTATGTTTCATCCTGAAGGAGCAAGTGGTAGTACCAAAGCTGCAAAAAACAAAAACTTGGCAGCCATCACTTCTACAGTTACCAATCAATCGTATCAAACCATTGTTGAAACCGCTAATTATACTCCTTGGTTTCAACTCTACCCTACTACAAACATCAATGCGCGAAACACACTAGTAAAACGAGCAGAGGACAATGGTTGCAAAGTTCTCGTTTGGACCATCGATGTACCTGTAGTTGGTAATCGAGAAAAGCATGCAAAAATGTTGGTAGACAATGTCCATGGTCGCGCAGCAAAGATGGGTAACCTACATGACCTGATTGGTCCTGATGATATATTTCATAGTCCGTCCATGACTTGGGAGTTTTTAGATTGGCTGAAGCAAAATACAAAAATGAAGATTCTACTAAAAGGGATCATGACACATGAAGATGCTCGAATAGCAGTTGATCGTGGAGCAGATGGTATAATCATTTCCAATCATGGAGGACGACAGTTAGAAAGCGACTTATCTACGATTGAGTGTCTTGAAGAAGTGGTTAAAGAAGTTGCTGGTAAAATACCTGTGCTAATTGATGGTGGCATTCGCAGAGGGACGGATGTATTTAAGGCATTGGCGCTTGGCGCAACAGCTGTATGTATCGGCCGACCTTATGTATATGGTCTTGCCGTAGCTGGACAAAAAGGTGTGGAACGTGTACTAGAGATATTGACAGAAGAATTAGAACGCAATATGCGATTAGCTGGAGTGACTGATATTTCAAAATTTAATACTAATTTTGTTCAGAAAGCCCAAGACATGATTCAGTAGGTCATTTATTACAAAAGCATTAAAATGGAACACCTAACTTTTCTCAAAACGTTTAAGGATAATTTAAAAATAGAAGTCGCCACTGATTTGGAAAAATCGTTGGAGAAGCTATTTGTTGTGGTAAACAAAGAAACACCTGTTCGCAATGAATTACTTGCGCTAGAAGGACGTTTCAATCAAGTCAAGTCAGAATATTTAAAATCCATTATTTCATATGACACGCGTACTTTAGCCCTTAATCAGATTCGAAATGGTGCCATAGAGTTTGTACAGAAACTTGAGTTAAAAGATTTAGATCCTGCTTTTAGCCCGGAGGTGAAGAAGCACCTGGAATTAGAAGCAAAATTAGGAGCTACCGCTGAAACAGAAAAACTGAATACTGCAATTCCTCCAGTCGTAAAAAGTGATAAACCTATTAATCAAAACGAAGGCAATTTAAAGCGTCAAGAAAAAAGTCCAAAAGAAGCTCAACCTATTTTGCAAAAAGCAAAGTCTACTCCACTTTCAATTTCCGAATACGAATTATTTGTAGCGCAACACCAGGATACTTTAAAAGCATTTCCAAGACTATATAGAAGAGCTCGCGAGATTAGTATTCGACGTGACATCAATAGCGCCACTGAGTTTCATCATAGCATTCAAAGCCATTTGGTAACCCTACAAAAATTTGAATCGCTTTTGAAACCCATTCGTGAAAACATCAAACAGATTCGACTCGACAGGAACAATGAAATCTATTGGTTGCAATACAAAATGATTAAGGAAATTCCAGAAACGGCTGAGGAGGATAATTTGGAAACTGTAGTCGCTGAACTTCCTAAATTAGAAAGTTTACACGAATCGCTTGATAAGTTGAATTTGATTTAGGTGTTTAGCAGACTTACCAGACCTATTAGGAATTCAAAAACGTTTTCAATTTCAAAATCAATCTACAATTCAGTTGCATCAATCACATACTTTATGAAATTGAGTTTGAA
>CALGLS010000558.1 GCA_937959375.1 uncultured Saprospiraceae bacterium | reverse complement strand
AAAAATCATAAAAGAAATATTTAAAGGCGCAAAAACAGTAAAAAATACCGTTATGAGTAAATCAGATAAAGATAGAGGTGCACGCGAAAAGCATGCAGATACCGTCATTAGAAATCACGTCATTTGGTCGATGGGAGCGGGACTGATCCCGATTCTTATCGCTGATATATTTGCCGTAAGTGCATTGCAATTGGATATGATCCGCCAGCTATGTAAGGTCTACGATTTGGATTTTAAGGAAACACAAGGAAAAGCTTTGGTGACTTCATTGACCAGTTCTACGCTTGCGCGAATTGGTGCACGTAGTTTGATTAAATTAATCCCTGGCGTTGGTTCTATGTTAGGTGGCGCAACTGTATCTGTATTTGCAGGTGCATCAACTTATGCCCTTGGTGAAGTATTTAAATTGCATTTCGAAACAGGAGGAACCATCCTAGATTTTGACCCAGATCGATTATCTAAAAAGTATAGAGAGATGTTTGAGAAAGGTAAGAAAGTTGCCACTGATCTAAAAGGTCAAGATGATGACTATGTTTACACCAATGATGGGGAAGAAGTAGATACTGAAGTAGATGTAACAGACGAGGTCGTTGCTGAATCAATTACAGATAGTCCAACCGTGACCATCAATGAAGACAAAGACGTCTTGACTAAGCTTAAGGAATTAGGTGATTTGAAAACGGCGGGCGTCATCTCAGAAGATGAGTTTGCTGCTATGAAGAAGAAATTGATTGAGGAGTTTTAGGAAATGCCTTATATAGTGAAGTTGTTTTAAAATAGAATGATTATTTTCTTGTAAATCATTGATCTTCAGTACAAAGCTTCTACAACAAATTTCAACCTCCATTTTTAAACAACTTCAGTGAGTAAAATCACTGCTTTCTTGAACTTTTCGTAAGAGATAAACGTATTAACAGAGTGTCTGACCAATGGTTGGGGACTCTGTTGCTATTTGGTAACAAAAGTTTTGAAGCTCAAGCTCAATATCAAATTCAATTTCAAAATCAATTTCAAAATCAATTTCACACGAGACGCGATAGAGGGTATTGAATTTGAGTTTGAGCTTGAACTTAAGTTTGACATTGAACTTCCAAGGAAATGGATACCACAACCAGCAATAGAAGGAAACTGACGTCTTTTTAATATCTTTGCTTGAAAGTGAGTCTTCGATCTCGCTTCAACAATTTTCAATAGAAATTAACCATGCAACTGCAACCGAAAGATTTATATACTAAGCTCGAATTTGACAAAGTACTTGAACTACTAGAAAAAGAGTGCTTAGGTGAACTCGGGAGAAAAGAGATTCAAAATCTAAAGCCCGATACGAATATCATTCTTGTAAGAGGAAAACTCAGAGAAGCGGCTGAATACAAAAAACTACTCGAGGAGAATATCAACTTTCCAATTAGTGCATACGAAGACATTCGAGACGACTTAAAATACCTAGAAGTTGTAGACTACGTTTTGTCAGTTGAGAGCTTACAGCGGGTTTATATCGTACTCAAAACGACCGCTAATATCATCGCATTCTTCAACAAGGCGCGCATTGACAAATACCCTAGTCTTCATCGAATCATTAGTGAGTTGGTACTTGATATGGATTTGGCAAAATCGATTGACAAGGTTGTGGATGAAAAAGGAGAAATCAGACACAATGCCTCACCAGAACTTTTAAAGATCCGTAAAGCCATCAACTCCAAAAAGATGGAACTTGATCGTAAGTTCAAATCTATCATCAACGATTATCGTAAAAAAGGTTGGTTAGCAGATACGGTAGAAACCATGCGAAATGGTCGTCGTGTTTTGACTGTTCCTTCCGAACACAAACGTAAAATAAGAGGTATCATCCACGATGAATCTGCCACTGGAAAAACAACCTACATTGAACCAGAACCGATCATTGAAATCAACAATGACATCTATGATTTACAATCAGAAGAAAAACAAGAAATCTACCGCATTCTAAAACAACTGAGTGCCATCCTTCGACCGCATTGTAAGTCATTCTACCTTTACCAAGACACGATCGTACATTACGACACCATTCAGGCGAAAGCTCAATTTGGTTTGAAGATCAATGGTGTAATGCCAAAGATTGAAGACAAACCATTTTTGGGAACGCTCAAAGGATTTCACCCATTACTCTTTTTGAAAAATAAGCCTTTAGGTAAAAAGACCATTCCTTTTGATTTAAGCCTTTACGGCAAAAATAGAATACTTGTCCTTAGTGGTCCGAATGCAGGTGGTAAGTCCATTACTATGAAGTCGGTAGGACTCCTTCAACTTATGCTTCAAGCGAGTATACTTGTTCCCGTTCATCAGGAATCTAAAATGGGTATTTTTGAAAGTATGTTTTCCGACATTGGTGATTCCCAATCGATTGAAGACGACTTGAGTACTTACAGCTCACGACTGCAAAACATGCGCATCTTTTTGGAAAATGCTAACGAGAAAAGTTTGTTATTGATTGATGAGTTTGGTTCGGGTACCGACCCGAAAACAGGTGGAGCTATTGCGGAAGCGATTCTTAAAGAACTCAATCATCGTAAATCATTTGGTGTCATTACAACACACTATTCTAACTTAAAGATGTTTGCCTATAAAACGCAAGGCATTGTAAACGGAGCTATGGTTTTTGATAAAGACAATCTATCTCCAACTTATGAACTAAGCATCGGTAAACCTGGATCTTCTTACGCATTTGAGATCGCTGCAAAATCTGGTCTTGACGAAAAAGTACTCAAATACGCTAGACACAAAACAGGAAAAAACGAACGTGCTGTTGATGAACTTTTGATCGACCTCCAACGAGAAAAACAAGAAATAGAGGAAAAGCTAGAGAAGATGGTGGCACGCGAAAAGAAGCTAGACCAACTCATCAAGTCCTACGACAACATGTCAAAGGAGTTTGAATACAAACGAAAGAAACTCAAACTCGAAGCCAAGGAACAAGCACTCCAAGAAGTAGCTGGCAATAACAAAGAATTTGAAAAGGTAATTCGCGAGATCAAGCAACAAAAGAATTTAGAGAAAGCCAAAAAAATGGCCGCTCAGGTTCGAGATGATCGTAAAAAACTGGTTAGTGATGTCAGTGGCTTACGTGAAGACATTTACCATACAGAGGATAAAAGTAACAAGGTCTCTAAACCAATTGCTGTCGGTGATTTTGTTCGACTCAAAACGGGTGGTGCAACGGGCAAGGTGGAGTCCATCAATAAAAACTCTGCGACCGTCATCATGGGCATTATGAAAATGACGGCCAAACTAAGAGACCTCGTTCATGCCAATGAACCCCTAGAAATACGCTCTAAGAAAAGCATCAACACCTCTGTTGAATCTTCAGCCAAGTTCGAGTCAAAGCTTGACATCCGCGGACTTCGTCGTGATGAAGCACTCAAAACATTGGAGACTTTTGTTGACAAAGCAATTGTTTCTACCGCTACTCATTTGAACATTGTACATGGAAAGGGTGATGGTATTTTGCGCCAAGCAGTGATTCGAAAACTTCGAGAGTATGATGCGGTTAAGTCATATTCACATCCAGAGGCTAAGGATGGGGGAGATGGGGTCACTATTGTGGAATTGGGCTGATTCTATTTGAACTATAATTTATCAATCAATTTATTAAATAAATGAAAAAACTAATTCTATTCTTTTTGTGTCTGTCTACTTTAAGTCTCATCTCCTGTTCAAAAAGTGACAGTGAGTATCCTAAAACGGTTAATATCAAATACGAGATTACAACAACACGTAACACCGAAGCTACGATTACTCGAACCGTTAACAATGACATACAAACCGAGATTGTAGAAAGCCTACCATACAGTTTTACTTATGCTCAAGAAAAGGTTGAGAAGGGTACCTACTTAAAACTTACTTTTCTTGAATCAGGTCAATACGAAGCAGGACAAAATGGGTCATCATGGACCGACTATGAGGCAACACTTAATATTCTTGTAGATGAAGAGTTGGTGAAAAGTGAAACTTTCCCAGTTATTGAATTCGAATCTAAGGTTGAGTTGGTTGAATATACTTTCGAGTAATAAGGCAAAAGTAATGCTCAGAATTATGATAAATAATTTTATGTACCTTTGCGCAAAATTACTCGAAGTGCTATAATAAATAGCACTATTTCAAAACCAGTGACTTTAATTATAAAGTCCAACATTTAAGATTTATGAAAATCGAAAAAAATTCAGTCGTATCTATCGACTATAAATTGACGGACGAACAGGGTATCGTGATTGATACTTCTGAGGGACGTCAGCCACTAACCTATCTTCATGGCGTAGGTGCATTGATTCCAGGAATGGAAAACGCGCTCACCGGTAAAGCTGTAGGTGAAAAATTCACAGTTACTATTCAACCTGAAGAGGCATACGGCCAACGTGATGAGTCATTACTCCGCGTAATTGCTGCTGAAGAATTGAAGGACATTCCAGACTTGAGAGTTGGGACACAATTGCAGGCTGATACAGAAGCTGGTGTAAAAGTGTTTACCGTAATTAAAATCGAAGGTGACAAAGTTGGTATTGATGGAAATCATCCACTAGCTGGTGTGACTTTGAACTTTGATCTTGATGTCAAGGAAGTTCGTGAAGCTACTGCTGAAGAGATTGAGCATAAGCATGTGCATGGACCAGGTGGGCACTCTCACTAAGGTGGAGCTAATTATAGTTTGATTAAAAATGGGAATTCGTTGTGATGACGGGTTCCCATTTTTCGTTTAAACTTTTAAAGCCTAATAGTAAAATCGCAAAAGAACTGAGCAAGCAGTCATTTATAACATTGTTATTTCATTATTAACCGATTCATGTTTTTTTTACTAATTTTGCTTCGTATTCAAATACTTATTTATCCATTTTTATAATTCATGCTAAATGAAAATCTTTAAAACTATCTTAACCTGTATATTCATTCTATGCTCTACAGGTCTTTTCGCACAGGATATCATTACGCTAAGGTCAGGTGACGATATCGAATCTAAAGTCATTGAAGTTGGCGAAAACGAAATCAAATATAAAAAACAAAACAACCTTGACGGCCCGACTTACTCCATCAAAAAGTCGAAAGTATTCATGATTAAATATGAGAATGGAGAAAAAGATGTATTTGATAAGCCTAACATTAAAGATCAAGAACAAAACGACAGACAAAAGGGAAACCGCTATCGAGATTGGGAACCTGATCTGTCCGAATATGGAGGTAAATCTGCAATTGGTATTCAAATTTTAGGCATTGGACTTGTAGGTGTCATTGGAAGACAAGAGGTAGGAAAGAATATTTTCATAGAAGCTGGTCTTCACTATAGGCCTATTCTCGTAATCGATGAAGATGATGAATTTTCTAATGAAGGGGGTAGTATTATGTTAACAGGAGGAGTGAACTTCATAACAGGTAAGCGGTATAAAGCTCGTAAAAATAAAATCAAATTTAATGGTTTGTTTTTTAAGGGAGGACATGGTTTCTCTAACTTTACTGAAAACTTTGTTGCTGCAGGTTGGTATAATGAAACTTTTCGTTTAGATCGGTTTCTTAAATCCGTACAGTTTGAATTAGGTTTAGGTATTCTTTCAAGGCCTTGGGTGAACGATTCGGATAAGATTCAATTTACAGAAGACGTTGAAAAGAATAGCTTATTTATCTATTTGAAAGTCGCTTGGATTTTTTACAAATAGAATGATTCAATAAGCATTCAGTAATACAGATCAAAGAAGATTAGATTTCTGAGTATTAAAGGAATAATAAGAAACTTTTTGTTCTTAAAACTTAAAACAATTTGATTAATAAACTTATTTTATTTAAGTTTGTGCAACAAATTGTTTCTAAATGAATAAATTCACATCAAACCCAAAATACCTAAAGGGGAGGGGCGCCCAAATCAATCCTTCTAGCAGATTCGAGCAGTATGATTATGACGAAAACCCCTTCGCTAAGGCTGCTTCTGACAAAAATCAACTTCGAACTGACTTCATCACGGTACATCCAAAGACCATCGTAAATAAAGTCCCAAGTCCGGACATTCCAATGGACTTTTCCTTAAATCCTTATCAAGGCTGTGAGCATGGTTGTATCTATTGCTATGCGCGTAATACCCATCCGTTTTGGGGATATAGTGCCGGTCTTGAGTTTGAACAAAAAATTTTGGTGAAGAAAGACGCGGCAGCTTTGCTTGAGGCCAAACTTAAAAATCCTCGTTGGAAAGCAAGTCCGATTATGCTATCTGGAAATACCGATTGTTACCAACCAGCTGAGCGAAAGCTAAAAATTACGAGATCACTACTGGAAGTTTTTTGGAAATATCGCCATCCAGTTGGTATCATTACCAAGAACAGTATGATTTTACGTGATCTGGGATTGCTACAGAAGTTGGCCTCCGAAAATTTGGTGCGTGTTTCTATTTCGATAACGACATTGGATGAGAAGCTTCGTAAATTTATGGAACCGAGGACAGCCACAGCAAAAGCCCGTCTGAAAACAATCGAGATGCTTGCAAGCAGTGGTATTCCTGTCAATGTAATGATGGCACCAGTTATTCCTGGTATGAATGATCATGAAATTTTCAAGGTACTGGAGGCTGCTTCGAATGCTGGTGCTACGTCTGCCGGCCATACGATGGTTCGCTTAAATGGAGATGTTGAAAAGATATTTGTAGATTGGATTCAGAAAACGTACCCTGATCGTGCTGAAAAGGTATTGAATAAAATCAAGGAATGTCATGGAGGGAAAACTAGCGACAGTCGCTTTAAGACACGTATGAAAGGAGAAGGAAAGATTGCTGAAATGATTAATCAACAATTTAAGATGGCGAAGAAAAAGTTTTTTAAAAACCAGGACCGTATAGCCTTAAACAGTAGCTTACACGCAGATTTTAAAACCGACCAATTGAAGCTTTTTTAATTTCATTCTTTTATTTACATTGTAAATCAATAAAACAACTTCAATAATAAAATAGATTATATAACCTCTAAAATATTTAAATTATCATGACAACACAAGAAGTAGCAAACAGACTAGTAGAAATCTGTAGGTCTGGAAATTGGGCACAAGCTTATGAGGAACTTTACCACGAAGACTGTGTAAGTATTGAACCAGCAGGCGCTCCATGGGAAATGGCTAAGGGTATGAACGAAATTCACCAAAAAGGAGAGAAGTTTAATGAGATGGTCGAAGAAATGCATGGTGGGTCAGTTTCAGATCCTTTAGTAGCAGGGAATTTCATTACACTTACCATGGAGATGGATGTTACCTATAAAGGAGCGCCTCGTAAAAAAGATTCTGAAGTTTGCGTTTATGAAGTTCAGAATGGTAAGATTGTTAAAGAGCAGTTTTTCTATCCGATAGGGTAGTCTCACCCTTTTTTGTCAGATTACAACACTACAGCTAGATTTCTAATGATTTGGATGTGAAGTAATCTGACAAATTTCTACCTCATGCTATATTCCTGACAGCAGATTTCAACCTTCCAATCTTTGTATCTAACTACAAATTTTCATTTCCATCCAAAAATTTAACCTTTTTCAATAATTATTGAAAAACTGAGGTAACCTTTTACCTACTCGCTACATTTACTTTATGTAAGCGGCAAACAAGAGAAAATAAACAGCTGTAGCAGCAACTCACGTAGAGTATCTTAATCAAACAAGATGAATATTTTCTTTTCACCACTTTTTATTCGTTTTAGAACTGAAAAATGCTGTTAAAAGTCTAATCAGTATCGCATAAGTTATAAAACAACAAATATTATTTTATCATCATAGACAACCTATGTGCATTATATTTAAGCTTGATTTATAATGAATTACCCATATTTCAAGTAATTAAAAATATATGTTGTTATATTTTTTGAAATTGGAAAATCTATGATACCTTAGACTCATAATTCAAATTACTAAACTTTAAAAAAAAATTTATGAAAAACTTTAAATTACTAACCTTTTTATTATGCATGACTTTAATTTCATTCAATGAAGCTAAAGCTCAAGTGGATGTAACTGTTAATCCAGTTGGACTACTTTGGGGTTCATTCAACGGATCTGCTGATTTTGCACTTTCTGAAAACATGAGTGTTGAAGGTCAACTTGGAGTTACTTTTGGAGATTTTGGTGGTGATAAGTACTTAGGAATACCAATTACTGTTTATGGTAAGTATTATTTCAATCCAAAAAATGGAGCAGATAAGTTCTATGGTGACGTTTTCACAAGATTCGTTAGAAGAAGTTATAACCCAGAAAATTCAGATAAGTATTCTAATACAAGATTTGGTCTTGGTTTCGGTCTTGGTTACAAAATTGTTTCTGATGGTGGATTTGTTTTCGATATCGGAACTGGAGTTGGTCGAGCTTTGGTTAACAAGGATTCTGATGATCTTAATCTTGAATCACTTACCAATCTAATGTTTGTTGGTAAGCTAGCTATTGGTTACCGTTTTGGAGGTTAATAACTAACTTGTACTTTATTTGGCCTTCATTGCGCCATCTACATAAAAGCCATTCGGAAAATCCGAATGGCTTTTTTAGTATTTAGTAAAATCATTTTTCTCATTTTTCCACACACGATAAAATATACGGATTGAATTATTCTATGGGCTGTATTTGATTAGGGTTTTATGAAAAATTTGAGATTCTTAGACTTTGGGTATCTGAGTCAGATTTGACAAAAATTCTCAGTTTTAAAATTTCACATAAACGATCCAATACCCGGGTTTAAAATTTCTACAGCTGTATTCAGCTTACAATTTTATGTAAAATTTAATTTTTTTTGATTTTCTATCCTCACGCCATATTTGATTAAAATCCCCAGTTTTAAAATTTCTCATAGACGATCCATTATACAGGTTTGAAATTTCTATGGCCTGTATAAGCGTTATAGATTTTAGCTAAAAAGTGTCTGTCTGTCAGATTGTATGAAATTCAATTATTTAGGAACAAATACAGGGTAGGGGTTTTGTAATTTTCTAATCATTACAATTTTTTCAATATATCGAAGCCATAAGCGCTCATGTAAGCTATTCAAAAGATTTCTTCGATAATCATATAGAAAGGCTCCATATGGGGTTAGAAAAGCTTCATTCTTTCTACTTAACATAATATCAATTATGGGAAAGAAATACACGCTTAAATAGCTAGCTATACATTTCTAGGAATTTTTATCGAACAATTATTTTGTGTAATATTTTCTAGAAACAGTTGTCGTATCAGATTCTTGCTAGAAATTGCTCCATAGTCTCAAATTGGTACAATTCCCCCATTTTAGATAAAATGCTCAAAAACTTCCTTACTTAACATAATAAATTGCGATCGGCTTTTTCAAATAATCTTACCGAATCTTGTACTGAACGATTCTTAGTGTCAAAACAACACTTTTACATAATACCCAATTTCTAGTACGTACAGTTACTGTTACTGGTATTTATTCTGTGGTTTGTATAAAATCGTTCTCAATAAGACATACTTTAATCCAATCTTTCTCTAATTTTGCGGTCGAAAAAATCAGTTAGTATCACGGAGTTCTTACCCAACTCCTATTTTGAAAAAACCATAATTTAACCGTAAAATGTCCACAAATTCAAAACAACTAAAAGTTTTCATGCAGTCCGTTGAGGATAACAATCCCAATGAGCCAGAATTTCACCAAGCTGTTCGAGAATTCGCAGAAGTGATTATTCCTTTTATGAATAAAAATGCGAAGTATAAAAACTTCGGATTATTGGAACGAATGACTGAGCCAGAAAGAGCCATTTCATTTCGTGTAACTTGGATGGATGATGCAGGAAAAGTGCAGGTCAACAAAGGCTATCGTATTCAATTTAATAATGCGATTGGTCCATACAAAGGTGGATTACGTTTTCACCCAAGTGTGAACCTAAGTATCTTGAAGTTTTTAGGCTTTGAACAAATTTTCAAAAACAGCCTCACTACCCTACCTATGGGTGGCGGAAAAGGTGGAGCGAACTTTAACCCAAAAGGAAAGTCTGACAATGAAATCATGCGCTTTTGTCAAGCTTTTATGCGCGAACTTTACCGCCATATCGGACCTGACCTAGATGTACCCGCAGGTGATATTGGAGTTGGTGGTCGCGAAGTTGGATATATGTATGGAATGTACAAGAAATTGAAAAACGAACACACCGGTACATTTACGGGTAAAGGATACGCATTTGGCGGATCATTAATTCGTCCTGAAGCAACTGGATACGGTTCAGTTTACTTTGCAAATGAAATGTTAAAAGCAAATGGTGATAGCTTAGAAGGTAAAAGATGTATCGTTTCTGGATCAGGAAATGTTGCACAATATACCGTCGAAAAAATTCTAGATTTAGGCGGTACCGTTCATACACTTTCAGACTCATCTGGAACGATCTACGACAAGGATGGGATCACACCTAAGAAGTTGAAATGGATAATGGATTTGAAGAATAAACGCAGAGGAAGAATCAAAGAATATGCAGATCACTTTGGTGTAAAATATATGAAAGGTAAAAAACCATGGAGCATTAAATGTGATGCAGCTTTTCCATCGGCCACCCAAAACGAGATCCAAGAAGCAGATGCTAAGACCTTGGTTAAAAATGGCTGTCAGCTAGTCTGTGAAGGTGCAAATATGCCGACAACAATAGCAGGAATCGAAGTGTTCCACAAAGCAAAAATCTTATACGCTCCAGGTAAAGCTGCTAATGCTGGTGGTGTTGCAACTTCTGGTTTAGAGATGTCTCAAAACAGCTTGCGTATGTCATGGACACGTGAGGAAGTGGATCAACGATTATT
>CALGLS010000557.1 GCA_937959375.1 uncultured Saprospiraceae bacterium | reverse complement strand
CCTCCAACTTTCAACTCCTTTCCAGTTTCTCCACTCAAAAAGCATCCAATTCACACTTTCTCCGTATCTATTGAGGCAGAATAGCGAAATATTAATAGTTTCGCATGCAGATTTAATGTTTAGCATGCTACTAAATACACTGTAACAGAAATATACTAACATTGATATTTTGCAATTAAATCGATTTCAAAAGAAAATAGTACAATATGAAACTCATTATCCCTATGGCTGGCCGTGGATCCAGATTAAGACCACATACATTGACCGTTCCAAAACCATTGATTCCTGTAGCAGGTAAACCTATTGTTCAGCGATTGGCAGAAGACCTTACCGCTTCTTATAGTGGACAGGTGGAAGAAATTGCCTTTATTATTGGTGATTTTGGTGAGGCTGTTGAAAAACAATTGATTGAAATAGCGGAAGGCCTAGGCGCTAAGGGGTCTGTTTACAAGCAAGACAAACCACTAGGTACTGCTCACGCGATCTTATGTGCAGCAGACAGTCTATCTGGAAATTGTATCGTTGCTTTTGCAGATACTTTATTTAAGGCTAACTTTAGTTTTGATCCAAATGAAGACGGACTGATCTGGGTACAGCAAGTAGAAGACCCTTCTGCTTTTGGTGTGGTGAAGGTAGATGAGAACAATGTCATCACTGATTTTGTTGAAAAATCACCAACATTTGTTTCAGACCTTGCAATTGTCGGTATTTATTACTTTAATGATGGTGAAAACCTCAAAAACGAGTTACAATATCTGTTAGATAACGATATTATGGACCGTGGTGAATATCAATTGACCAATGCTTTAGAAAATATGAAGCAAAAGGGATTGAAATTCAAACCAGGCAAGATTGATGAATGGTTGGATTGTGGTAACAAAAAAGCCGTTGTACACACGAATCAACGTGTTTTGGAGCTTAAAAAAGACCAAAATATGGTCTCAGATGACCTTACGCTCAATAATGCGATCGTCATTCCTCCATGCATGATTGGTAAAAATGTAGTAATTAGTAACTCTGTAGTGGGACCTTACGTCTCAATTGGGGACAATTCACAGGTGACGGATTCCGTTATCAGTAACAGTATAATACAACACAATACAAAAGTTTCTAGCGCTAACCTCACAGATTCTATGATCGGAAGCGAGTCTGACTACGTAGGTAGAAAATCTGAAATTAGCATAGGTGACTATTCAAATTACATAGTATGATAAAATTTTCTTCTTATTTGACATTCATTTTCTGTATCGGATGCTGTGCTTTATTGCCGGCTCAAGATGCTGTTCGCGTAAGCGAAGAGTTTGTCAATACGGAGAAGGTTTTTATCGAAGCTAGTCGCGAAAAGATTTTAGGTAATTACGAAAACGCCGCTTTCCTTTATAAGGAAGTACTCAAACGTGACCGTAGCAACCATGCTGCTGCTTACGAACTAGCTCGAATATATGATGTACTCGATAAAGATGACAAGGCTTTGAGCTCTATCAAAATGGCAGTGGCCTTAGATAAAAGCAATGAGTGGTATCAAATGTTTGCAGCGGATGTTTATGAAAAAGGAAGTGATTACAAAGCTGCCGCGGAGGTCTATAAAAAATTAGTTGACGTTGAACCAAACAACAATTATTACTATACCCGTTGGGCCTTCTTTTTGGTGAAAGCCAAGAAAACAAAAAAGGCACTGGAAGTATATGACTTGTTGGAACAACGAATTGGTGTAAGCGAAGAAGTTTGCAGAAAAAAACACACGCTCTACCTTGGAACAGGTGAAGAAGAAAAAGCTGCTGCTGAATACAAAAAACTAATTGAGTACTATCCACACCAGATTCAATTTCGCCATCAACTCGCTGAGTTTTATTACCAAATCAATAAAAAAGATCTGGCACTTGACGTGTACAAACAGATTCTTGAAATAGATCCGGAAGACACCAATGCTACACTTGCGCTGGCGACGACCAACAATAGTACTACAGACGGAGCTAGCGACGATGTTACCTTACTAAGAAGGCTTAAACCAATTTTTGAGAAACCAGAAATTGAGATTGACGCAAAGATTGGTGAGTTGATGCCATTCCTTGAAAAGGTAGTAGAAACGAAAGACAAGGCACTTGCTGTTGCCATTTTAGACTTATCGAACATCATCGAAAAAGTGCATCCTAAAGATGCTAAGGGCTACTCTCTTTCTGGTGACATTCTTTACCACACAGGCGACAACGCTGCTGCTTTAGAAAAATACAATAGTGCCATTGAATTGCGTTCAAATGTATTCCCAATTTGGGAAAACGTCATGTACATTCACGCGGAGAATAAAAACTTTGAAGAACTACGCACGGTAACTAATCGTGCGATGGATATTTTCCCAAATCAACCTCGTTGTTATTATTTCAATGGTATTGCGAATAGTGAAACTGCAAAGCATGAGGACGCTGTTGATGCCTTCAAACAAGCCATCATGATGTCGCGCAAAGATCCTGCTTTGCAACACGACTTGTACTACCGTCTTGGTTTGTCTTATTACGCTTTGCGCAAATTCAAAAAATCTGATAAAGCTTTTGAAGATGCACTAAAGATTAATCCTGACAATGTTGGTTTGCTCAATAGTTATAGTTTTCATCTCGCTCAACGTAACGAAAAACTAGAGCTTGCTAAAGATATGGCCGAACGTTGCAACAAACTAAATGCTGACAACGGAAGTTACCAAGATACCTACGGCTGGGTACTCTACAAAATGAAGGATTACAAAGCTGCAAAAAAATGGGCTAGTAAAGCACTAAAAAATGGTGGCGACCAATACCCAGATACGCTGGAACGCTACGGCGATATTTTGTTCCAACTAGGAGATCGTGATGAGGCTTTGCAATACTGGCAATCTGCTCAGGAGAAAGGTTCGACTTCTGAGATGTTGGATAAAAAGATTTCGCAAAAGAAGTTGATTGAGCAGTAAATTCCTTTTCTATTTTCCCTATTCCTTTTTTCAGTTAAACTGATATTATTTTTCTAAATTTGAGAAAACAATATCCGTTATGAAAACAGCCACACGCTTCCTTTTACTTTTTTTCTTTTTTCAAAATTCGATTCTACTCGCTGATCATTTAGCAGGTGGACATATAAACTATACATGCTTAGGTGACAATCAATTTGAGATAGAGCTTATCATTTATAGAGATTGCAATAGTGATGGTGCACCTTTTGAACCAGAGATAAGCTTAGCGGTCTATACGGGTAATTCCGACACTCAGGTTTATAACTTTCAGTCTTTTAATTTTGTCCAAGTCTCAAATATATATCTTCTCAGTCCTCAACAATGCGACATAAACCCCAGTGGTATTTGTTTAGAATATGCAAGATACAACTACACTAGTCTAACGCTACCTCCTCCTCCTTCGTCAACAGACAGTTACTTTTTTGTTTACCAAAGATGCTGTCGAGATCATGAGTCAACCAACTTAATGAATTCAGAACAACAAGGGATTACTGTTTTTACTGAAATAACTCCTGAATCACTTGCCTCTTGTAATTCTAGTCCGAGTTTTAATATCGCCAATCCAGTTCAGGTTTGCTTAGGCGAACCTTTTACGATTGAAGATCTTTTCGCCGAAGATATTGATGCTGATTCTATTACTTACGAATTATGCAAACCATTTGTAGGGGGCGGCCCAGTTGGAACACCTGATTTTCCGGGCGACCCTCAAAGTTGCGACGGTGTAATACCAACACCTGCCTGTCCTCCTCCCTATTCTTTCGTTGAGTACAACAGTGGATATGACGAGTTCACCCCGCTAGGAATCAGCTCTACTTTAAATATTAACCATCTTAACGGGATCGTTAGTGGCCTTGGTCAAGAAGTAGGACTTTTTACAGTAGGTGTATGCGCTAAAGAATATCGTGATGGACAATTACTATCCAGCAGTGTTCGTGATTTTGTAATTGAGGTAGTAGGATTAGCTTCAACGTCTGATATTGAGCAACCCAATTGGGCAATTTTCCCACAACCTACGAGTGATCATATTTTCATAAAAACGGATAATGGTTTTCCTACTAAGGCGACGCTACGTCTTTTTGATAGTCAGGGTGCTTTAGTTAGTGAACACAGCTTGGACAATTCGACAACTCAGCGCATTCAAGCAAATCATTTAAGAGCTGGATTACATTTTTATCAGATTCAAAAAGAAGGCTTAACTTTGCAGAGTGGGAAACTGCTCAAGTTATAATTTTGAAGAGTATTTATTTTTTAAGTATTTCTTAAACCTTTCATCCTGTAACTTTGCGTTACACTAGTACGTCCTAGTAATAGAACCTTTTAAATTTTAAACACAATATTTTGAATAAATACCTTCTTCTAGTCATAACAATCGTAATTGGCCTATCAAGCACATCTTGTCGTAGTAAGAAAAACCCTGATGGCTCTGCCGCTGTAAAGAGTAAATCTGCCAAGTTTTTGGTTAAGAAAATCGAACAAGATAAGATCGATGTAAAGTGGTTGGATGCTAAAGCAAAAATTGATTTCAAAACAGACGATATAGCACAAAGCGCAACCCTCTACATTCGAATGTGCAAGGATTCGGCTATCTGGATGGTAGGTAAGAAATTTGGATTCGAAGGGGTTCGTGCATTGGTTACACCTGATTCCGTTTTTATGCTGGATCGTCTTCAAAACCAGTATCGAGTTTCTGATATGTCTTTGATTCAAAATCAGTTTAGTTTGCCGGTAAGTTTTTATGACTTGCAGGATATCATTTTGGGTAACCTAATTCTAGTTCCTGACAGCAAATTACTTTCAACGGCAGTTGACCAAAAACAATATCACCTCAGTGAAAAGGAAGCTGGTGAAATGACTAAAGATTATTGGCTCAATGGTTATTCCTACTCACCGGAGCGCATGCGTTTTACTATGCCCGCTCAAAACAGAGCTGCGCTTATCGAGAACGGTGACCACAGAAAAATTGATGGGGCTGGATTGTTTTCTCATGATCGTTATCTCAACTTTAGAAGTCCTGAAACGGGCGAAGTTATTTTAGATATGAAATTCTCGAAAGTGGAGGTAAATCAGCCTTTGAGTTTAAAGTTTGAAGTGCCTAGTCACTATGAGCGGGTAGACTAGTTTCTTTTTTTAGTGAGCCTGTGATGAGAAGTTGTAGCACACCGATTCCCGCATTAGAAGGCAACTACTCTTATCTCTACAACAACACTACAAAGAAAAATCTAAACTATAGCGAACAAACGGAACCAGTGCGATGCACCTCGAAAACTAACGTATTTATTCTTTTACAAACTGTTTCGGTGCGCTGCACCTTATTCTATCTTTTCAACCTTTTCAACTTTTCTTATCTTTTCCCTCTTCTCATCTTACCCTTTTTTCCGTCTTCTCCGTCTTGATTTTTAATTTTGAAGTTATTTAAAATTCCTCTTTAAACTTAATCCGTCGAGCGACTAAGCACTTTTTTTTAGTATTTTTGCGAATACTAAATGTATAAGCAATTTGAGCAAGACTCTTTTTATAAAAAATTTAATCAAAACCGTCCTTCTTCTCTGCGCCTGTCTCCTACTGGCCAGCGCTTCCTGTACAGCTCAAAGCCGCAAAAATTTAGAAAGCAAACGCAAGCAACTGCTGCGTGACATCAAGATTGCCAACAATCTGCTAGAAACTACGACCCGAAGCAAAGCAGCAGCCCTCAATCGACTGTATACCCTCCGATCTCAGATTAATAAGCGAGAGGAATTAATCCAACTTCTCAACGATGAGTTAACCCTAGTTGACAGCAACATCATCCGTACCAAAGGTGTGGTAGATGCACTCAATGAAGATATCGATAATCTAGAAAAAGAATACGGGGAAATGGCTCGTCAGGCTTATCGCCAAAAAACGAATAACAGTAAGTTGCTTTTTATTTTTTCCGCTAAGGAATTTAATCAGGCTTTCAAACGTTGGCAGTACATCAAGCAATACGATCGCTTCCGACAAAAGCAAGCGGAACTAATTGTCCAAACCAAAGAAACCCTCAGCAGTAAAATAAACACGCTAGACAAACAACGTCAAGAAAAAGAATTACTAATCGTAGAAACAGAAGCACAGGCCGCTCAGTTAGTAATCGAAAAAGAAAATAAAAACAAGATTCTTAAAACCATTCAAAAAGATGAAAAGCGCATCCGAGCGGACCTGACCAGTAAACGACGTAGTCATAATCAACTCAACGATGCCATTGAAGATATTATTCGAACGGAAATAGCCATCAATCGAAAAAAAGCGCGGAATCCAGAAGCACGTAGAAAGAAAAATACAAAGACAACACAAAAATCAAAACCAAGTGAAAGTCGACCTGAAGCTAAGCACTTAAGCAAAACATTTACTGCCAATAGAGGACGACTTCCGTGGCCTGTAAAAAAAGGAATTATAACTGGGCATTTTGGCAATCAGCCACACCCTACACTAAAGAAAATTCAGATCACCAATAATGGTATCGACATACAAACGGCTCCGGGAGCAAGTGTACGCGCAGTCTTTAATGGAGAAGTTTCTGGTGTTCAGTTTATCCCGGGATTCAACTATATGGCTATCATAAAACACGGCAAGTATTATACAGTTTATTCCAACCTAGAAGAAGTCACCGTTAATAAAGGTGAGTGGGTGAAAACAAATCAAAATATTGGCCGTTTAAGCATAGATGAAAAATCAAATACCTCAGAGGTACACTTTGAAGTTTGGAACGGCAAGAAGCGTATGAACCCTGTGCGGTGGATTGGAAGGTAACTAGACTTCAATACAGCTCAATAAAAGCGCTCAATTAGCAATAGCATCGTAGCCTTTTGCGCACATTCAAAACATTCCCAAAAGGGACCAAAACGATCAAACCCTAACTACGGTTGGGAGAGAAAAAATAATATATGAGTAACAACGAATGGAACCTAGGCGACAAGGAAAAAAGAGGCCTAAAAAAAGAAGTAGAAAATGCCATCCTCGTAGGTTTGATCTATCAAGGTCAATCAGAGGAACAAGTCACAGAGTATCTCGATGAGTTGGAGTTTTTAGCACTCACGGCAGGAGCTGTGACCAAAAAGCGTTATGTCCAAAAACTACAGCATCCTGATAAACGAACCTTTGTGGGCTCAGGTAAGATGGAAGAGATTGCCAAATATGTGGAAGAACACGAAGAAATTAGTTTGGTGATTTTTGATGATGACCTTAGCGGAAAACAGGTGGGTATCATCGAAGAGATACTAAAAGTAAAGATCGTAGATCGTAGTACCTTGATCCTTGACATCTTTGCCAGTAGAGCACAAACCGCGCAGGCAAAAACGCAAGTCGAACTCGCACAGATGATGTACCTACTCCCTCGACTACGAGGACTTTGGACACACCTTGAAAGACAACGAGGTGGTATCGGTATGAGAGGTCCGGGTGAAAAAGAAATTGAAACGGATAGACGTATCGTAAGAGATAAGATCGCACTTCTAAAAAAGAAACTAGAGAAGATTGATTTGCAAAACTTTACTCGACGTAAAAATCGTGGTGACCTGATCAGAGTTTCGCTTGTTGGATACACCAACGTGGGTAAATCTACTTTGATGAATCGAATCAGCAAGTCAGATGTTTTTGCAGAGAACAAACTATTTGCAACACTTGATACTACCGTAAGAAAAGTAGTATTTGGTACCATGCCTTTTCTACTTTCTGACACGGTTGGTTTTATCCGAAAATTGCCGCATCACTTGATCGAAAGTTTTAAGTCAACATTGGATGAAGTTCGCGAAAGCGACCTACTACTCCACGTGGTCGATATGGCACATCCACAATTCGAAGATCACATTGCCACAGTCAATAAAACCTTACTTGACCTAAAGGTTCAAGACAAACCAGTGCTGTACGTTTTCAACAAAATCGACCTTTATCGCGAAAGATACTTTGACGATTATCTAGAAGACGAAATCAAGGAAAGTATTGAAACTGAACTACAACAAAATCTAAGAAATCAATACGAGTCTGACAACATATTTGTATCCGCTATCACAAAGGAAAATATCAATGAGTTGCGTGAGAAGATGCGCAAAACGATTTTAGAACTGTATGAGGAGCGGTATCCTTATCAGGCTAAGTTGTGGTAGAGTGTGAGACCGCTGGCGCTGTCAGATCGCTAGCGTCTGCCTCTGGCAGACTTGCTGTGAGATCGTGGCGGTGTTGCCGCCACTAAGAGATCGCTGCGCTGAGAGACTTCCCTCTAACGCGCGAGAGGTGAGACCGCCTTCGGCTGTCAGATCGCCTTTGGCTGTCAGATCATTTGGCCTAGGGCCTGCATTGAGAGATCGCTGCGCTGAGGGACTTTCACTCGAACGCGGATACTATATTGCGGAGCTACGGTTGAGGGAAGTCTCTCAGCGAAGCGGTCTCTCAATGAGGCCTCACCGAGGCCGAATGATCTCTCAGCAAGTCTGCCAGAGGCAGGCGAAGCGATCTGACAGCCGCCTCAGGCGGCGGTCTAAATTTTTGAACAAAAAAAATTACAACAATGAATAACATCTTATCTAAATACGCCAAACTACTAGTCAACTACTGTGTAGAAATAAAGGCTGGTGATAAATTATTGGTTAAAAGTACGACCCTTGCGGAACCACTTATTCGTGAGGTGTATCGTGAAGCGATAAAAGCTGGAGCACATGTAGAAATAGATTTAGAATTTCGTGGTAAGCGAAAAATATTTTTAGATGAAGCTGGTGATGAACAACTGGACTACGTCTCTCCTTTTTTTGCGAAAGCTATGAATGATTTTGACGCCTATCTTTATATCCGTGCACCATTCAATCTTTTTGAAAACAGTGGCTCAGATAGTGACAAAGCAAAACGTCATAGCAAAGCATTATCGGAGATCAATCAAACTTACTTTAGCAGAACAGCTACGCGAGATTTGAAACGCAACCTATGTCAGTACCCAACGATGGCTGCTGCACAAAATGCGGGCATGTCTTTAGATGATTATCAACAATTTGTCTTCAACGCTTGCAACCTTTTTAAGGATGACCCGATAGCAGAATGGTTGGCAGTTCGTAAACATCAACAGCAAATTGTAGACGTACTCAATTCGCGCGAAAAGATTCGTTACAAAGGAGAAGGAATCGACATTGAATTTTCCACAAAAGGACGTACTTGGATTAACTCTGATGGGCAAACAAATATGCCTTCTGGAGAAGTCTATACTTCGCCAGTAGAAGACTCCGTAAATGGAGTGGTTCATTTTTCTTATCCTTGTATCTACATGGGTAATGAGGTGGAAGATGTAACATTATGGGTGAAAGATGGTTACATTGAGAAGTGGGAAGCGAAACGTGGGAAAGACTTTCTTGATCATATTTTTAATTTGGAGGGAACACGTCGTTTTGGAGAGGCTGCTATAGGCACCAACTACAATATTCAGCAAATGACGAAAAATATCCTCTTTGACGAAAAAATTGGAGGTACCGTACACATGGCCATTGGACAGAGTTATCTCCAATGTGGGGGTAAAAATACCTCATCTGTACACTGGGATATGATCGGAAATATGAAGAATGGAGGGGAAATATACGCCGATGATGAAAAGATTTACGAAAGCGGGCGTTTTTTATTTGTTTAATTCACTACCTTTACTGGTAGATTACTACAATATTTAATATATTGCCGTGTAATAACCAATAACTTGTTTTATCTAACTTACTATTTAAGCCGTGGACAACATTGCATTCTTAGAACTCAAATACGGAAACATCTACGGAGGGTACCCAAACTTTTACGCAATTAGCGAAGTATCACTCTTAGTTTTCGAACCAACGACAAACCGAATTTTCCTCGAAAGTATGCACGTAGGTGCTGACGTGGACATCGTAAACGTATTCTCAAAAACTAACGAATTAGGTAACACTATCGGTAAAGTAAGAGAGGTATACAACATGAGGTCTCGACGTACCAAACCATACGACGAAGAATTCCAACTCAACGAGAGAGAACTCGACCAAGCCTTTTATTTTCTTCGACCTGGAAAGAAATGGGTGAAAGGTTTCTTCATGAAAAATTTCCGAAAATATCGCTTCCGTGATATCATCACTTTTGATGGTCGCAGAGACATTTTCTTGTGCGAAAAATCCTTCGTGGACTTCCATGGAAAATTCATCCAAGATCTTCAAAAAGATATCACTAAAGAAACCAACTACTTGTTCTCATTAAACAAGTTGGCGAAAGTCATTGGTTTCAGTGTAAGTGATACACATATTCGCTCCAACAACTGTCAATACCGCTTGCACCCGATTGCAGCGAAGCAGATTGTACCTAAGTCAGCGGCTTGGGATGCAGCTCGTCTTTTGATGGTACACCAGGAGTTTAGAGAACACCATGACGACTTCTTGATGAAGGCTGCGTTGTTGCTCAACAAAATTGAAATGACTAAGAAAGATTAATTCTTTTTTGTCTTAGAATAAAAAAATCCCGAGTTCTTTGTTGAGCTTGGGATTTTTTAGTTTCTATGCGATGGCACAGGACTGATTGGAACGAGTCGTTCTACTCCCCTTTTATTCTGCGTAATAATTCTCCCTTTTTATTATTAGACACCATGATTTCTTTACCATCATCCAAAACCACCGTACCACCTTTGCCTTTATTATATCGTTTCACATATTCTAGGTTGATGATGTGAGAACGATGTACTCGAAAGAAACCAAAGGCATCTAAGGCTGTTTCATAAAATTTTAAATTGCGACAGATCAAGGTTTTGCGACCATCTTTAAAATAGAAACGTGTAAAGTTATCTTCTGCTTTACAATAAAGAATCTCTGACATTTTCACTACTTCAAATCCTTCCATTAGTGGTAGCACCAACTTTCGGTTTTGAGAATGGATAGCAGTAATGTTTTCTAATAAAATATTTGCGTAGTTTAACTTATCTTTTTGAGTTAATGATTTCTCAACGGTAGCCACTGCACTTTCCAAATCCTCAATATCTACAGGTTTAAGTAAATAATGTGCTGCGCTGAGATTAAATGCCTGTATAGCATATTGACTAAAGGCCGTAACAAAAATAATTTCGAAATCAATTTCCCCCCATTGCTCCAACAAATCAAATGCATTGCCATGTGGCATTTCTATGTCGAGAAAAACGAGCTGAGGTTTCAGCTTTAGAATAGCTGCACGAGCTTCTATGATGTTGGCACTCTCTCCCAGCAATTCTACTTGGGGACAATATTTGGTGACGTAATTACGAAGCGTTTCTCGACTATCTCGTTCATCGTCAACTATAATGGCGGAAATTGATTTCATTTCTTTTTAATTTAACAAAGTTGTTTAAAAATGGAGGTTGAAATTTGTTGTAGAAGCTTGGTTCTCAGCACAAAGCTTAAATATTTTTTCGTAGCCATAGCTACGGTGAAAATATTTAAGTGAAGTAATGAGGATCAATGATTTACAAAAAAATCATCATTCTATTTTAAAACAACTTCAACATAAGTTTGTCTGAAGTTTTGTGCTTCCAAAAATCAAATCGGGATACGAACCTCTACTTCTGTTCCAGCTTCCCCATCTAGATCACGAACTTTTACCGCATAGTTTTTTCCATAAATTCCATTTATCAAGGCAATAGAACGCGAGACATTTTGCATACCTGTACTTTTATATTTTTTCTGATTTTTAGTCTTTAAAGCTTTTGATTTTTCGCGTCCTATCCCGTTGTCTTTTATCAAAACGATTAAATGATTCCCTACTTCATTGACAGTCATGTCTAAGCGCCCCATTCCTTCTTTGTAACGGAGGCCGTGCCAAATAGCATTCTCAATAAAAGGTTGAATCAACATAGGTGGTATTTCTACGCCGTGTTGGCTGGCATTATTTTCAAAGGTATAATCAAACTTATCCCGAAAACGGAAATGCTCTAATTTTAGGTACAACTCATTTAACTCCATTTCTTCCTCAAAGGAGATAAAGTCTTTCTGAGAATAATCTAATACTTTCCTCATGAGTCTTGAAAAATCAGAAAGATATTTATTGGCTGCTTTTTCGTCATTCTTTGCGATGAAGTTGTTGACAGAGTTGAGGGCATTGAAAATAAAATGCGGGTTCATTTGTGTACGCAGTGACTTTAGCAATAACAATTGATTCGCCTTTCTCTTTTCTTTAACATTTTTATACAAAAAATAGAAAAAAGCTAACGAAGCCAATAACACTATAGAGAGTAATCCAATGATAATTTTCTGAGTAGCCAACTGCCCTTGCATGATCGCTTGGTCTTTTTCTTCTAAGTCAAAGTCGCGCTTTTGAATATCGATTCGCTGTTGCCCTTTTACAATATCTACCTGTTCTTCAAGTGTTTTTTCTAGATCTCTAATTGCTGTTTCTTTTGCAACAATGTACAGCTCTAGGTCATTGAGTGCCATGTCTACCTTCCCTCTACGTTGATTAAACTCAGACGATTTTCTATAGACATCTGCGGCTACTTTGGCATCCGTCTTTACATCGATCAAATCTTTGGCGGCAACTACAAATTTTTCTGCTTCAAAGTAATTATTGTCCGATTCAAATAACTCAGCAATTTTCAAATTTTCAATAACCATAGAGTTAGTCGAAAAATTAAAGTTTGTATTGTTGGTTACATTGCTTCTTATTCCAATCTTATCAGCAGTACTCAAATTGTTGAAATTCAATAATTCTGTTTGTGCTTTTGCAAAAGGTGCATAGTCTTGCTTCGATAATATATTCTTATTTGGCAAGTTGTTAATCGAATTTTGGAAAGATTCGGATGCTTTTGAGTAATCATTTTGTTGAAGATACATTTGCGAACGACGAGCTTGATTACGAGCAGATACTAAGCTATCTCCAGCATAAGTGTTCTCTATGGAATCTAAAATAGCAACGACTCCTAAAGTATCTTTCTTTAACAATTTCACATCAGCTAATCCTTCTTGACAAATTAGACTTAGAGTTTCATCATAACTCCAAGAAATACATTCGCTAAAATATTCTTCCGCTCCTTTGGTATTTCCTAATACGAGATTAAGCTGCCCCATTCGTTCAAAAATAATTGCCTTAGATGCATTGTCTTTTTTATTGTACTGCACAATGGAAAGCGCTTGACCATAGCGTTCCAGTGCTAGCTCATTTTGATCAATTTGTTCATAAATGTTACCCAACAAAATAAAAGCCTCTCCTTCTATTTGCCTATTCCGCTTTTTCCGAGTACTTCCTACTACTTGTTCCAACAACTTAATCGCATCAGCAGGTGATTCCTCCTTTAACTCTCGGGCTTGTTTCAGCAAAGATGCAGGCGACTGCTGCTTACTTTTGGATTTCTTCTTATAGTTTTTCTGAGCATGGAGCGAGCCAGAGATTAGTATAAACAGTATTGGTAAAAGATATTTGAAATATTTCATTGATTACAATCTGATTGAATTCAGTCCAGTATTTTTCTCCTCTAAAGTTACAATATTTTTTTAAACGTATTTTTCATAAATACTAGCAAATTGGCCGCTTTACCAAGCCAAATGTATCCTTAACCAAGTCATTCTTTCTCCTTACAAAGTATACATTTTATTTCTCTTTTCTTTAGTTGAAATTTGAAACGTAATTAACAGTGTTTATCTCCATTCAAAGTACTGACCGAAATAACATTTCAAATAACCTTCTAAAAAAAGACTATGATTGTACGTAAATTTTTATTCGGAATTATTGGCATCAGCCTATACCTCTGCGGAAACTATATTTTTCAATTGGGGAATGCCTCCGCTTTAGCTCTCATTAGCCCAGCTCCAACAGAAACTACTCATGAAAATAATCAAAACACCATACAAGTGGCATTATTGCTTGACACTAGTGGTTCTATGAGTGGCTTAATTGAGCAAGCTAAATCACAACTTTGGAATATCTTAAATGAACTTTCACGCACCGAAAAAGATGGAGAAGAAACTTCTCTAGAAATCGCGCTATACGAATATGGCAATCCTAATAAAGCAAGTTCGAAATACGAAATCAACCAACTCTCAAATTTCACTACAGATATGGATTTGGTTTCTGAAAAACTATTTTCTTTAACCACTAGCGGTGGTGATGAATATTGTGGCGCTATGATCCAAACCTCACTTGAGCAACTTGAATGGAACTCAGGCGATGGTCTGAAGCTTATCTATATCGCGGGTAATGAACCTTTTAATCAAGGACCAATCTCCTACCACAATTCCTGTGAAAAAGCAACAGAGAATGGCATCGTCGTCAATACGATTTATTGCGGGAGCATGGATCAAGGGATTCTTCATTTTTGGAAAGATGGAGCGACTGCCTGCCAAGGTGATTTTCTGACTATTGAGCACAATCAAGCGACCACATATTTTTCTACCCCTTATGATACAAAAATTAACCAATTAAACACCCAGCTCAATTCGACCTATATTCCTTATGGCAAAAAAGGCAAACAGAAAAAACAAAACCAATTGAGTCAAGATTTTAACGCTAATGTATACAGCCAATCCAATGTTGTAGATCGCGCTGCTTTTAAAAGTTCAAAAAAATATAAGGCTACAGACTGGGATTTGGTAGATGCGTATAAAAAAGATAAAAACGTTTTGAAAAATTCGAAGATTCATGCTGATAGTTTACAAAACCTAAGTATCGCTGAATTGGAAATAGCTGTGGAAGCTGCTGCCGCAAGAAGAGCCATGATCAATTCGGAAATTCAGGAATTGGACAAAAAGCGTCGGGTTTATAAAATGGAGAATAACGAAAATAAAAAGGAGTCTAGTTTACAAGATTCGATGATTAAAACGATACAGAAGCAGGCAAAAGCTAAGGGATATACGACGAAGGAATAGAAGACGGTAGTTGGAAGTTTCATCTAAAGTAAAAGCTCGTTAACGAATGAGAAAAACTCCATCTTTCAATTATGACTATTACGATAAAAAATTACGAAAATTATCTAACCAAGGGCAGCCCCCTACTAAAAGAAAAAATATGAAATTCAAAATCATCTTCAGTCTACTTGCAATTGCATTTGTAAACTCAGCTTTTGTAAATCCGACTAAGTCACTAGCTGACAAACCAGAAATCACCAATCAATCTTTTATTGAATTTTTAAGTCTATTTGAAAAGACTGAAATGCCTTTTAAAATAGGTCTTGATGATTTTAAAAAGTATCAGAAAGCCACCACTGAAGTCCTCAAATCAAAAGTAAAAAAGCCTAAATCAAATCTTGACACGAAACTCTTGCAAAAATATCTAAACAACGGCAACAAAAATATGATGCTTTCAAGAATGGGGCCACCAATCCAAATGCCAGTAGCTAGATTCTCTCCTAATGATCAAACTGTAGCCGTTGTATATGCTTCTTATCGATCTTACCGTATAGAAAAAGACATTTCATTTCAATTGGGACTCTTTGACTTAAAAGGTAACAATATTACATCTATAGGTACAGGAAATTTACTTGCACGCTACAACTTCAATTTAGCTAACACTTCGGCTTATGGTGGATCTACCACTTGTACGATTCAAGCGGATGGCTACATCTGGCAACGCAACTACAAAGCTATATGGGAAAAAGATGAGAAAGAATTCGGCATACAAGACAATACAATCATTGATTACGAATTAGTTGATACCAATGTTTTTCAAATAAGAGCAGATGGAAATATTGCTGAAGCTAAAAACTACCCTGTAAGAGACCGAGCGAGTTTATAATAATGTTTTTGACTGTTCAGTTGAATTCGATTTAGTAGATTTCCTTTAATGCAACTTCACCATATAGCCACACAGGCCACATAGTTTCGGTTATTTTAAATTGTCTATGTGTTCTCTGTGTCTATATGGTTTTGAAGTACACTAGTGGGCAAAACGAAAATTTACGATAAAACTGAATAGTTACAAAAATTTGAGAAATTCTCGATTTAGTAAAAAAGCATAAAGCATGAATGCAATATTGTCATACAAAAAAAAGCTGCCACAAATAATTTGGTCGACGCTTATAATTTTCTTTTCCTTTCTGATGTTTCAAATCACCAAACCCTATTCGTCTTGGGAATGGGATATAGATTTTTTGCAGACCAAATCATTCATCATTCATCTCAACTATTACCGCTATTCTTTTTATGCACATATTTTTAGTAGCTTGATCGTACTATTTAGCGGCGCTTTTTTATTTTCTAATTATATCTTAAAAAACTGGTCAGTCATACATCGATGCTTTGGAAAATTATATGTAGTCTTAGTTTTATTCATTAGCGCACCCAGCGGATTGGTAATGGCTTTTCATGCCAATGGTGGGTGGGTGGCAAAAAGCAGTTTTCTAATCCTCACGCCACTGTGGTGGTGGTTTACTTATAAAGGTTACCAAACGGTCAGACAGAAAAATTTCAAAGCACACAGAGTCTGGATGATGAGAAGTTATGCACTGACTTTATCTGCTATTAGTTTGCGACTACTTCAGTTTATTTTTGGACAGTTCTTTTATATGGAAGCAGACGAACAATACATTTTAGTTTCATGGACTAGTTGGGTATTCAACTTATTAATTGTGGAGGCTTTAATTGGAATAACATCAACAAAATTAAAATGGGAATCAAAATTTCCTTTCGACCGTAATAAGCAATCCGCAAGCCAACAAACATAGAATGTCGCTTAACATAATGAAGTTATTTAAAAACTAGACTTCATTATTCACCTCCCAAATACTCCTCCGTCAAAGGATTTTCCTCCGTCTCCTGCGTCCAATAAATGTTCACAATCCACCAGCGCTTACCGTCATTCAACAATTGAATACTATTGATGCCTCGCATAAAAGGTGCCTCATCTTTTTCTGATTTGAAGGCTTCGTAAGTACTGAAAACTTGCGTCATATTTCCAAAAGTTTCTACCTTTCGGGAAATCTCTTTTTCAAAAAAACCTTTTTCTACCAACATTTTTCCAGAGGAACGAATGTAATCATCAGGAGTCATATATCTACACCCCACCTTACCCGATCTGCTTTTCCCAGAAGGAATGAGTTTAGCATCTGACTTGAACAAATAGCGGAACAAATCCCAATCGCGCTCCTCCCCTACTTCGCCGGAAATGACGCCATATAAGTTTTCAAGAATACGATCTAAACTTGTCACTTTCGTGAGATACAAACTATCTAATTGCTCTGGTGTTTTCTTCGTAGGCTCTACAGGATGTTCTAAACGTTGATAATCTGCTCCCGTCACT
>CALGLS010000556.1 GCA_937959375.1 uncultured Saprospiraceae bacterium | reverse complement strand
CACGTTTCTTAAACCGGGTACTTTAAACTTTCCTAGATCAGTACTGTCCTTTGTAATTTTGAATCTTCCAGTATCATTTAGTTTTGCACTTCCATCAAATAATCCTGTATTTCGAAACTCATCGCCCGTAAAATCTGGACTAAAATGGCAATCAAAGCACTTTGCTTTTTCACCTCGAAACACCTCTCTTCCCCTAATCTGAGAAGCTGTCATAGCGGTACTATCTATATCATTCAGCCAAAGATCATGCGGCGCAGAACCATCGCTTTCAAGGCTGCGAATAAATTCTGCCAAAGCTTTCAATATTAATGCAGAATCTGGTTCAGATGCATAAACTGTCTCAAAAGCAGTTTGATAAAAATCTTCATTTCGGACCCGTTTCACAGCAGTTGTATAATCCAAGTGCATTTCTAAGGGATCTTCAATAGGATGTATTGCCTGCTCTTCTAAAGTTGCAGCACGGCCATCATAAAAAAAGAAAGGTCGAAAAGCCATATTCATAACGGAGGGCGTATTGCGAAGTCCAATACTATCTCCTACCCCCTTTGAGAAAGCTAAGGTGTCGGCAAAAGCAAATTCTGGTTGGTGACAACTTGCACAGGAAATGCTGTGATCAAGCGATAAGATCTTATCAAAAAACAACTCCTTCCCTAAGTCAACTTCACTAGTTACTGGATCTCGAGTTGTTTCTACTTTTGTAAAAAAGCTAAATAATAAAAGCAGAAATATAGAAATAATTGTAATGCCCTTCATGAAAATCTTAAATATTAAGTACCTCACAAAGATATGGAAAATTAATGAGGCAATTTGGGTTTTAACATCCCGTAAACAAGTGCTCCTAACAGTGCGCTTCCTATTACTACTAAGATGACCCAATTACCCTGCCCCAACAAGGTATAAAGTGGCCCAGGGCAAGCTCCTGTCAAGGCCCAACCCAATCCGAAAATAGTACCACCGAGAATACTGGCTACGTAGGTTTTTGGTTTTTCTGAAAATTGAATAACTTCACCAAATTGATTTTTCATCTTTCCTGACTTAATCAGAAAATGCATGATGGCCCCAGCAACAACGGCCACTCCAATAATTCCATACATATGAAAGCTTTGGAAGCGAAACATCTCTTGAATTCGAAACCAAGAAACCGCTTCTGACTTAGTCATCACAATTCCGAAAAGGATACCGACAAAAAGGAATTTTAATAATTTCATAATCTGATTTTCTTAGATGTTATTATGCTAAAATGAGTGGTAATAAAATAAAGGTTGTAATCAATCCTCCAATAAAAAATCCAATAACTGCCACAAGTGAAGGCAACTGGAGATTGGACAATCCACTAATCGCATGACCTGAAGTACAACCACCGGCATAGCGTGTTCCAAAACCAACCAAGAAACCACCAACAACCATTAATAATATTCCCTTTATGGAACCAAGCATTTCAAAATTAAAAATCTCTTTTGGCAAAAAACCTAATCCTTCAGCGTTTGTGCGAGGTGTTTGAATTCCTAAGTTACTCAAATCCTGAATGGTCGCTGAAGAAATTTGAACAGGATCGGGACTTCCTAAAAAGGTCACCGCAATACCTCCTCCAATAATAGTCCCCAAGATAAAAACCAAGAGCCAATCATGTGATTTCCAATCGTATTTGAAATAATCTGCTACATATCCAGCACCACCGATGCTGCACATCGCTTTAAACGAAGAGGAAACACCAAATCGCTGTCCTAAATAAATCAATAAAAACATTACGAAGGCAATCGACAATCCTGAAACGGACCAATGCCATGGTTGTGAAAGGAATTCTATCATTTTTTTTGATTGTTTTGCAACGAAGTTATTCAAAACCTGTCCGATTAAGTACTAAGCAGACAGGCTCCAAAAATTAGTTTAGATCATAAAATTTTAAACCCTACCCTTTTCCCAAGATCGATAACCTCCTTCAAGATTATAAATCTTATTCTTTTCAAATCCACCATTCCGCATTAACATACAGGCTCTCACACTTTTATGTCCAGTATAAGAACACACAAAAATTTCATCTTGATTTATGTAAGCTTTGATATGATCCCAAAAGTTGTCAGACTGATAGCTAACATTAATTGCTTTGGGTATACTCCCCTTTTCGAATTCTTCAGGAGTACTTACATCGATGACTATAGGATTTTTTGTTCTTTCCAACTTGCGTTGAAATACTTTTGCTTCAAGAGTTTCGATGTTACCATCAAAGCTACCTCTACGTGGAATCTTTCTAGAAAATTTTCTCATTACTGCTTCTCTGTCTTATTCATTGGTCCAAAGTAACAGCAATAAATAATCTATTCCTGTGATGTATGTCACATAAAAATTAAAAGAGTCTTTTAAGCATGGGTGGATTTTGAAGCGTTAACTAAATAGAGGTTAGTCTAGTACACTGTAACATAAATTTCTTTAATTTTTGAATGCTTCCCTTCCTTTGCCGGCAGCTACTGTGTATACACAAGTCATGACATGATTTGTTGAATTCTATTATAAGGTTTTTCTACTAAAAAGATGCTACATCAAGTAAAATGAAACAAGTGACGGTGTCGCACCTAAAGGCGCTTGAATAAATCTCCCTTTAGTATTATTACAAACATTTCGCACCTAAAGGCGCTTTCTCTCGATTTAGTGTACTCCACCCAGATAATTACAAAAAAGCGTAGTGCTAGATGATTTTATTTGATTAGAATATCGTATGTGCAACGTTTATTAAACTTCAAAAGTAAACGTCCACTCGTTCCAAACGTTTACCAAATGAAACAACTTAGCACCAAAAGAGCTTAGTAAGTAGAAAAATATAAAGTATGAAAAGCGCCTTTAGGTGCGACACACGCGTTTGTTGAGTCACGACTTATGTATACACGGTAGCTTTGCCGGCAGGCAGGTTTTTCGCGATTGCTTCATCAAGTTTTTCTCAAATAGCTAAGGCTATTCTTAAAACATTTGATTTCACACGCACAAAAAATAACCTATTCAAAATCTTAAATAACTTATGTTACAGTGTACTAAGCACTTTCTAAAGTATATTTATTCGTTTTTTATTGGAGGTACTCAACTCTATTTCTTTTTCAACTTCAGCTAGAACAGCTGCGTTTTTTAATAGCTCTGCCGCCTTTTTTTGTCCTTTTAAAGATAATAATCTACGTGGATGTCTCTTTAAAGATTTTTCAAAAATAGCTAACGCAACTTTCGGTTTGTTTTGTTCAAGTAACCATTCGCCATAAGCCTCGTGTACAGGTTTGAGAATAACAGGTGGGCCAAAAGAGTATTTCAAACTTTCATCTAACTGAGATGCTTTTTCAAACCACTCCATTGCTTTATCATGCTCACCTCTGAGACTTGCTCGATAGGCTTTTAATTCCATTTCCATTACATGAACCATATCAATATCCAATTGGTTCGCAGGCTTATTCGCGTAGCCTCCTGCACTACACATTGCAAATTCCTTATCGCCCAATTCCAACATGGATTTATTTCGGTCAATTTCCATTGCCTTTATGGTTTTACTAAGCGCTTCTTCATTTTTATTTTGATAACTTTTCATTCCTTCCAAAAAGGCATTTCCTGCTCTTTTAGTTAGGTTAAGGTTTTCAGTATCGATAACAATATCTGCAATTGCATCATTCCATACATTGTTTTCAACCATGTGAGCACCTTTCATCGAAAGTAAATAAGACTTGGTGACTTTAGATTTCGTTTTGTCATTATAGTCATTCATAAGTTGCATAACGTGCGTAGCCTTTTCAGTTTCACCTCTTTGCAGAAAACCATATTGCAACCAGTTTAAGGCATGGTAACTTAAGGCATCCGTTTCTAAATCTTTTCGTTGCATCCTTTTGACGCTAGCGTTCCATGAAGCAATGTTAGAGTTGACCACCTCATTCCACTTACCCAATGCAACATAAATATGAGATGGCATGTGCAAAGCATGCGCAGCATCAGGAGCGGTTTTCGAATAACTATCCGCTGCAGCCTTCGCTAAATGAGCATGTTCAGGGTCGTCATAAGAATGAATCAAATAATGTAATGCACCTGGATGTTGTGGATTTTCTTTGATGATACCTTGGGCTATCTGCGCACTTTTTTCATAGAGTTCTTCATTACGTCCATTTCGAGATGAGCCCAATAAAGAGATCGCATAAAAAGCAGAAACTTCGTGATGATTTGGATACTTCTTAGTAAGCGATTCCATGTAGTTTTTGTAAGCCAAATCGCGTTCATACTTTGTTCCTTCACCGAGTAATATTTCGATGGCTTTAAAGAAATCTTGTTCAATCTCAGTTTTCACAAGTAGTGCTCTACTCGCAGCATCTGGAGCTAGTTTGTTCAGTGCAGCAATGGCATCCTCTTTTTCTTGTCGTTGCCAAAGCGTGTGATTATAAGTCATTGCTTCGCCCCAGTAAGCCATTACAAAAGTTGAATCCAACTGCTGAGTTTCCAAAAATGCCGTTCGTGCATCTTCGTATTCAAAACTATGTAAAAGCAACAAACCTTTTTCAAATACAGGCTGAGCTATTTCAGCTCCAGTGACTTTAAAAGATACGTCACCTAATGCCGATTCCTTTTGAATATAATTTGAATCGGTATGCGCTTCTTTGACCTGATCATTGCCTCCACAGGAGCATAAAATAATGCTGAGAAATAGGACAGAAAGGTAATACTTAAAGGTGTTCATACTTTTGGTTTTTAAATAACTGCTTTGCGTATATTAAAGTAAGCAAACCCTTGGTTGAACGATTTGTTCAAGACACCAAGAGTCCAAATATAAGTATTTCACAGAATTACTTAAGTAAGTGCTTTAGGAATTAAGTTGGATTCGGTTTCGCCCTAAGGTAATGGCACCCGTTTTTTCAAGTTTTTTTAGGATACGAGAAATTCCTTCACGAGATGAGTTTAGGTCTAAGGCTATTTGCTGATGTGTTCCTAATATTATGTTAGAATTTAGCGCTTCAGATCTTGCTTTGAGGTAATTGATTAGTCGACCTTCCATATCATTAAAAACGATGTTATCAACCACTTCTATTAAGTCCAGCATTCGGTTATCATAAGAAGTCATTATAAAACGGTTCCAACTTTTGTACTTCATCATCCATTCATCAACAAATTTAATCGGAATACCAATGAAGGAAACATCATCTTCCGCAGTAGTTCTGATGTCACTTTTTTTACTAGTCATGCAGCAAGAAAAAGACATGGAACAAGTTTCACCCCCTTTGAGAAAATAAAGAAAGATTTCGTGATCCCCATTTTTTCCTTCTCGAACTACTTTTATACTACCAGATAATACCATAGGTACCATGGAGATATATCTTCCATAATCCATCATAACAGTACCCGCCTTAGCGTGCATTAATTGGCCTATATTAGAAATTTCTTCTATTAGATCGGGTTCATTTAAAGAAGGAAAATGAGAACGGATTAATTTAGTTAATTCCATATTTGGGGACTCCATGAATTTCTTTTGCTTTAAAAATAGAGCATCTCAATGCGCTTGTATTCGAAAACAGGGCACTAGATGGTTAGGGAAGATCAAAAATACAACTCTAAAGCAAAATAAGGTAATAAAGGATCAGACTAAAATAAAAAAAGAGAGTCTACTATAAAAGTGACTCTCTAAACCTCAAAAAACCAAATGAAATTCTTTAATACGCTTTCGCGCTATTTATATTTTTAAGTTATTTTATTTATTCCTTTAATACCTTGTCACAAAGTTAAAGTAAATTAATCTTTTGTTTTGTGATCTATGTCACAATCCAATAACTTGCTATAAAGCTACAGTTCAAAATACGAAATAAACTCTATAAAATTAGGGTTTTAAAGGAAAAATAATTTTCTTTTTTTTTTGAAAAAAGTCAAATTCTTTTGGGAAGTTGGAAATTCAAGATCAACCTTTTACAATTATCACCCATAAAAAGGTGTAAGTCACAAATTTCAAAACCAAGATATCAATTTCGTGATTAAAGTATTCGCATTGGGATCTTAGCTTAACTTACTTAAACCAGTTTAACAGATCCGTAAATGTCTCATCAAGTGGCGCTTTAATGCTTACATTTTCATTGGTAAATGGATGTAAAAAAGACATTTCTACCGCATGAAGCAACATTCTTTTAATCCCCAACTTTTCTGAAAAATACTTATTGTGCTTGCAATCCCCGTGTCTTTTATCTCCAATAATGGGATGGCGCAAGTGTGCAAAGTGACGTCGGATTTGATGACGCCGACCAGTGTCTAAGGTTATTTCTAATAGAGAATACCTAGAAGTTGGATAGCGATTGACGTGAAAGTCCTTTTCGATCTGACCAAGATTTTTATAATGAGTAATAGCTTCTTGTGCTGGTAAATGCTCCTTAGTCACTAATGGATAATCAATTGTTCCAGCAGCATCCAAAAAACCGCGAACTATAGCAAGGTATTTTTTATGAATGGACTTAGCACGCATCAACTCAGACAACTGGCTGGCAGCTTCTTGTGTTTTTCCGAATATAAGTACACCTGATGTAGGGCGATCTAAGCGATGAATGGGATAAATGCGCTGCCCTAATTGATCGCGTAGTAACTGCAAGACAAAAACTGTATCTTCTGATATTTTAGTACGATGAACTAGTATGTTTTTGGGTTTGTTGATGGCAACAAAATGGGCATCCTCAAAAAGTAAATCAAAGATAATAGGTTGTACAACTGCTTCTTCTTCGTTCATAAATTAAAACCTATCAATTTTCAGTAAATTTTTCTGTCACAACTTCGCTACCCAACAATACACATCCGTTCCCTATGAATATTTCCAGTCGATCTGTTTTTTTCCCAATTCCATTGTAGGTAACCATACCTACATCAAAAGGCTGAACCATAAATGTTGAATCAGAAGTGATCGTTCCTTGGAAATCGAATAGTGTCTCCGTTGTATTTTTGATTATTACATTAACAAGCGTTTCAGATTCTTTAGAAATCTCTACTGTAGCTGAGCTAGGATCGCCTTCTTCTTGTGGGGCAGCACAAGTCAGTTCCACAATTTCACCTGAATAGATGCTTTCCAGTTCGTCAATAAAGCTTGTCTCTTCCTCTTTTTTACAAGCTGAAAAGACAAAAATGAATAACAAACTCAGGATTAATAAATTTTTCATACTAGTTATTCCAATTAGTTTTGTTTGGAGTAATTGTAACTCCATTTTAAGAACGCAAAAGTTAGACGCTTTGTTCCCTTGATGAAAATTAGTTAACCTATTAAGTGAATTGTAAAAGCAAGTCATTCTAGGTACAAATCCAGAAACGAAGCTTTGCTGCTTCGTCCCCACCCACTCTGACATAATTACCTGGCACCTCATCGCCATAACTAAAGTAGGTCACCAAACGAGTACCGATTGGCATTTGCTTCAGTTGGTTTTTCACAAAATCAGAGTAGATAAAGTATAATTCCTTGTTTGTATTCAAATTAGCATCAAAGGATTCTTCCGGCGAACGATGCTCCATGAATGGATTAAAAATATAAAACGCGTGGTAATCTGAGAAGTTGAGATTAGCAATATTACCATGTAGAAATTTAGTATTGGTCAAGCCAAATTGGCTAGCTAGTTTTTGAGCAATTTTTACCAAATCTTTTCGCTGTTCTATTCCCGTAAAATATCCACTAGTCAGTGCAGCAGCAATCAAACAAAACTTTCCTGCACCCGCTCCAATATCCAAAACTTTTACTCCCTCTTTTTCTACAAGGAATTTAGCTGCAACTTTTGCTATTTCTACTGGTGTGAAATGAAAGGAGGCAGCTTCTCGCATATCTTCAGGAAAGAGTAGATCAAAATCTTGGTCATCTACTTCTTGGTTATTTTTTATTTCATTTAGCATAAATATTTGATCAAGTTATTTTCCAAAATAGGAAAAAATAAAGCGCTTATTCAAAAAGTTAATCCTTATTCATTTATCCTCATAAGACTCACAATATCAATCCTTTATCAAAACACACTTAAAAGCAAAGGAGGTTTTGATTCTGAGCGTAAATGTCTGTAGTTTTTGGGGAATAACCAAGTTAACAAGAATTGATTCTTAATAAACCAAAATTTCTTATCCTCACTTTTTCGCTCAGAAGTTGTTTAAAAATGGAGGTTGAAATTTCTTGTAGCAGCTTGGTTCTCAGTACAAAGCTTAAATATTTTTTCGTAGCCATAGCTACGGTGAAAATATTTAAGTGAAGTAATGAGGATCAATGATTTACAAGAAAATCAT
>CALGLS010000555.1 GCA_937959375.1 uncultured Saprospiraceae bacterium | reverse complement strand
GCGCGCACATACCAAATCTCTTTTAAGTCCGCCATATTAACGATGTAGGGATCATAAAAGTCATTATCAGAACGAAGCTCAAGTTGGTTGCTTGTCTTAATTAAGTTGTTTACACGCTTTACCAAAACATCGCCTCGCGTAACAATAACGTACACATAAGAGTCTTTTATGGCCGTTTCCCAAAGGGTTGGTTCTAAGTAAGAACAAATTACCTTATCTCCCTCAAACAAAGTCGGTTCCATGCTATCACCTGATACATCAAATGAACGGTGTGTCCCTACTTTGTATTTATAATCGGGTAAACTATAAGTGGGTAATTCCTGAATAAAAGTTGGGTTAGACATCTCACCTGCATAACCAGCTTGCGCAGGTACGGGTACGTGTACAATGCGTTCATCCTCTTGCCCATTGGTAACGATAGTCAAGACCCTGAAGTTCTGATGATCCTGTTCAGTCATAAAGTAAGGACCTTCACCAGTGTACAAATAAACGGGGTTGATTTGATATTTTGCAACAGCCTTGCGTATCAACTCTATGGTGACATCACGACGGCCTTGAGAAATTTCACTTAGGGATTGCGGCAAATAGTCCAATGACATGGCAAATTGCCTACTAGAACGGATTTGATTATCTGCTTTAAGCTTTTTAAGACATTCTAAAAAGCGCTGAGTTACTACGGAGTTCATGCTAATTTTCTTTGGTGTGGACTCCAAAGATAGTGTTTTCGTTTATAAAACAGTGCTATTTTGCAGTTTTTGTTGCAAATTAGTTATAAGATTAGCACCTTTTCGCTTATTAGTTGAATGAGACCGCTTTGCCTGTCGGCAGAAAAGCTGAGGGACTTCACTTGATTGAAAAAAGGAGAAGCTCAATTCTCAAACTCAAACTCAAACTCAATTTCCCTCAAACGTATACAAAATGTAATTGAGCTTTGACCTTGAGCTTTACAACGATTTGGAGTTTCATTTCAAAATCGAAATTTTAGTCCCATCTACTTCAACCACCGCACCTGCGCGCAACTTATTTCGTTTCCGATACTCCACTACTCCATCAACTATGACCGAACCTTCTTCCACCAATATCTTTGCATGACCACCAGTTTGAGCAATTTGTTTTAGCTTCAAAAGTTTGATCAACTCTATGTATTCATCATCTTCTCTTAATGTAAATGTATCTTCTTTCATTGTTTAATTTTTTATTTAGACCGCTTTGTCTGCCTACCGGCAGACAAGCTGTCAGATCGCGGCGGCTGCCGATGGCAGTCTTGCTGTGAGATCGTGGCGGTGTCCCCGCCACTGAGAGATCGCTTCGCTGAGAGACTTCTCGTCTATCGTGAATACAAACTCGCGGAGCTGCGCTAGAAGGCAGTCTCTCAGCGCAGCGATCTCTCAAGGAGGCCATGCCGACTGATCTGACAGCTTGCCTGCCGGCAGGCAGGCGTAGCGATCTCTCAGCGAAGCGGTCTCACACCTCTAGAATGAATTAATTATAGCCCCAAACCCCTTAGCATCCAAAGAAGCTCCTCCAACCAAACCACCATCAACATCAGTCTGGGAAAACAATTCTTTTGCATTTGCAGGTTTCACTGAACCACCGTATAAAATGGTCACCTTGTTTGCGATCTTATCACCATATTTTTTAGCTACAATTTTACGGATGTGTGCATGCATTTCCTGTGCTTGTTCTGGACTTGCAGTTACCCCTGTACCAATTGCCCAAACAGGTTCATAAGCAATGACAACTTTTTTGAAGTCTGCTTCTGATAAATGGAAAAGTCCTTTACGAACTTGCTGAGAAACCAATGTTTTGTGCTTCTTAGCTTTTCGAACATCTAAAGGTTCACCACAACAGAAGATTGGTTTCATCTTTCGTGACAACACCAAGTCAATCTTATGTGCAATCAACTTATCGGTTTCGCCGAAAATAGCCCGACGCTCTGAGTGTCCTAAAATGACATAATCAGCCCCAGTAGACTTTATCATGTCAACAGAGATAGCTCCGGTGAATGCACCAGATTCTTTTTCATAACAATTCTGAGCAGCAAGCTTCACTCGTTTATTACTTTTAATCACCTGCTTTACAGAAGCTAAATGTGTAAAAGGTGTCCCCAAAATAACAAGTGCATTTCCTGTCTTAGTATTTTTGGCAACAGCTGAAGCTAATCTTACTCCTTCTTTCAAAGTCGTATTCATTTTCCAATTTCCTGCTGCAATTTGTTGGCGTTTCATTTTTATCTTTTTTATGAGACAATTGTGTTTTCAATCGTCAGTTATTAAATAGTTAGTTATATTTTTATTGGGAAGATGGAAGTCCGAAAACCGAAGTTCTCTTCTATCGTGTTCTCGCGATTGTGGGAAACTTCCGACTTCCGTCTTCTTCCAAGTCAGAAAATCAAATAACAATATCAATCTTTTCGCCCAAAAACTTAGGCTTTTTCCGTAAAACATACAAATCCAGAACCGCCTTACATCGAGCTAAATATTCTCTAAAGTCAGTCTTCGTATTCACCCCAGGAAAAGCATCAGCCGCATTAAAAGCAACCGCTTCAATTCCATATCGATTAGCAATAAAAACCGCACGATGATTGTGAAAACGCTGACTCAAAATAGTAATTTTATCTTGCTGAAAAACCTTCTTAGATCTCACAACAGAGTCCAAGGTACGAAAACCTGCAAAGTCTAGGGTAATCGCAGATTCGGGTACACCTTGAGCCATCAAAGCCTTTTGCATTTCTTCCGGTTCGTTGTAACCATGTTTGTGATTATCACCGCTAACAAGAAGGTGTTTTACTTTTCCTTTTTTATATAATTCAACAGCTGCATTTATTCGATTATCAAAATAGGGATTGTGATACTTTCCTCGAAT
>CALGLS010000554.1 GCA_937959375.1 uncultured Saprospiraceae bacterium | reverse complement strand
GCAACTATACACCCCTTTTGACAATCCGCTTATAAGTGAAAAATTCCTTTATTCGAAGGAAGAAATATTAAAAGCTTTTGAAACACCCAAAGAGCAAGGAACTTATTACTGGATTAATAAATCTGAATTAGCAAAAGGAATGAATCGAATCTACAAAGATCGAAAAGTTGACCTTGCTTATGTGCCCGAATTTATTGATGTTTCTTTTGTCATTGCAGCATTATTCAGAATCGATGGCCCTGACTTTAAATACCACACCGGTGTTTGGGAATCACCTAGCCGTAAGTCCTCTCCAAAGGTTAATCTTGCGCTTAAGAACGAGGGGCTAACGGCCAACATCTATGCCGTACAATACAAAGGTAATAGAATCTCTTGGGGGAAAGATGGTGTCAATGACGCTCGACTATTGAACCCCAATATAAAAAGAGAGCAATCTCCTGTCAAGATGGGTGAATATTTTTATTTAAATGCCGCTATTTCTAATGCAGAGGCAGAACGCCATATAGAAATATTCTGTCATGATAGCGAAGGGCGTAAGTTTAGAATCGACGTTCGCCCGAATGGGAAAGATCTTGCAATTGATCGAATTGAGCTAGAAGGTTTGAAAAAGTAGTGTCGCTATTTTGTATTTGGGAACGTTTAAGCGACTTGTGGAGTTGCTCAAGTGTAGGTATCTTTTAGCCGTGTATTTTTGCCTGTTTAAAGGAAAAGGTTAAATTGTGGGAGTAATCCGATTTGCTAAGGATTTTATGAAATGACCACCTATTTCTTTCTTTCGAGGTAACCTTTTTACATTCAGGAAATCAACTACTTAGGGATGAATCCCTTAACTTATACAACATGCAAGAACAACACAACGCCTTGTGCAATATCATCAATCAAATTCATAGCCTTGAGGCAAAGCTGATGACTAGTGAAGACAACCAAACGCTGAGTCGTAGATTTCAACGCATCAAGAAATCTTTCGAAGAACTCAAGCTTTTTGTCCATAACCCGATTGGCGAAGATTATTCTGAAACACGACTCGATTGCGAGGCTTCTATTTCTGGCGAATCTAGCGAGCATTTAAAAATCATAGAAGTTATCAAACCGCTCATTTATTTTAAGAATGGGGAGGATAATGAATTGATTCAACGAGCCGTTGTTATTGCAGAGGGAGGAGGAGACTAAGTTCAAATGTAATTTCAAGCTCAAACTCAATTCCTAATATCGCGAAAGATGCGAATTGAAATTGATTTTGTATATCACCTCTTCCAACAACTAAAACACGAATAAAATTTAAAATGAGTACAACAATAGATTACGGAATTGATCTCGGAACCACCAACTCAGCGATAGCAAGATATGTAAAAGGTGAGGTCATCGTTTTTAAAAATCCAATAACGCTAAAAGAAACATTACCCTCTGTCGTAGCTTTCAGAAATGAGCGTACACTTGTAGGTGACAAGGCCAGAGAGATGCTTCAAAAGTCATCCAATAATGTCTTTGGTTTGTTTAAACGAAAGATGGGAACTTCTGATTCGTACATGGTTGGTGACACTGGAAATATGTTGTCGCCTATTCAGTTGTCTAGTATGGTTTTGAAAGAGTTGAAAAACTTTATTCATAGCGAAGGAAGTACGGAATCTGTTGTTATTACCATTCCATCCGCTTTTGATACGGTGCAATCTAACGCGACCAAGAAAGCGGGCTACGAGGCAGGATTTAAAGAAGTTGTTTTGTTGCAAGAACCAATTGCAGCTTCTTTGGCTTATGCTAATAAAAGTAATCTCGATATTACGGATGGTAAGTGGTTGGTGTATGACCTTGGAGGTGGAACCTTTGATGTCGCGCTGACCGCAATTGATGATGGTGAGCTAAAGATTCTAGACCATGAAGGTGACAACTATTTGGGTGGAACTGATTTTGACAAAGCAATTATCGAACAGTTTATCATTCCTAATCTAAAAGAAAAAGGAACCTTCGCCAATTTGGAAACAGAGTTGAAAACTGCTTCTGGAAAATACAATCGTTTATTTTACAAACTCATGTTTCTTGCCGAAGAAGCTAAAAAAGAGTTGACCAACTCCCCTATTGCTGAGATTGAATTTGAGGTAACTGATGACAACGGAACGGAGCTAGATATTTACTTAGAATTAACTAAGGAAACTTTCGAAACGCTGATCGAACCATCCGTTGACAAAACCATTCAACTGATTGATGCAATTATCGAGCGCAATGAAATTTCCAATGAAGATCTAAAATGTATTTTATTGATTGGAGGTTCTACTTACATCCCATTGGTTCGTAGCCGATTACAGGAAAAATACGGGATAGAAATAAACACCTCACTTGATCCAACTACAGCGGTGGTCATCGGAGCGGCTTATTATGCGGGTATCAAACCTAAGGCAAAAAAGACAGCTGCAAGTACTTCAACAACTGCGCTAAAAAAAGGCAATTTCAAATTTGCTTATGAGCGAGTCGTTCGTGAAGCATCTACCATGTTGTTGGTTATGGCACAAGACGATATCGAAGGTTTTCAATATAGAATTACACGATCCGATGGCGGTTATGATTCGGGGCTTTTGCCAATGAGCAAACAAGTTACTGCCGATCTTCCATTGATTCCCAATGCGCACAATGCTTTTCAGTTCAATATTTTGGATAGTAAGGGCGATCGAGTATTCGTAGAAGAGATTGGCATCACTCAGGGTAAATTCAGTATCGATGGTCAACCACTTCCCAATAACATTTGCCTAGAGGTTGATTCTATCGAAAGTGAAACCACGTTTTTAGAACCTGTTTTCAAAAAGAATGACATTCTTCCTTTACGAAAAGTAATCACCAAGCAAGTGTCCAAAACGATCTATAAAGATTCTCAAGAAGAAATTGTGATCAAAGTATTTGAAGGGGATATTGATTCGATACCGGCTGCCAACAAATTGATTGGGATGATCAGCGTAAGCGGTAGTTCACTAGAACGCGATTTGATAAAAGGGTCTGACATTGAATTGACTTTGGAAATTACAGAATCACGAGATTTGAAAGTTGGTGCATATTTTACATTGACGGATCAGGAATTTGAAAACACCTTTAGTAGTTCTGAATCTAGTATTACAAAAGCAGTTTTGAAATCTGAATTGGACAGTTTTCAATCCAACCTTGGTGTCAAACTTCAGCAACTAGAAAAAGACAGCAAGTATGAAGAAGCTGCCAGAGTGGTTGCGATTGATGAAGAAATCAATGAGTTGAAATCAGAACTTGACTTAATTGCGGATGATCAAATTTCAGATGATTTCTATGTACTTGATGTTCGCAAACGTGAACTTGGTAAAAAGATGCAAGCCGTTTTTAATACGTCCTTTTTAACTAAAACGATTGAAAACTATTATGAGTGGAAAGAAACCACTCAGTTTCGACTAATCGATAAAGAAGCTACAGAATCTGATCAAATCGAATTTGCGAAAGTGATAGAAGATGAAGTGAAATTTTTGCAAGAAGGCAACATTACAACGATTAAGATGAAGATCAATCATCTGCTGAGTATTTGCCGTCGAATTGCACAGCGAACACCAATGACGCATGAAGACGTGATGATGCACTACATGTATCTCAAAAATGAAAAGTACATGAACCGCAGCAAAGCCAACGACTTAATTGCTAAAGGAGATCATGCGATTGAAAATAAAAATTATATCGAACTAGTAAACGTAATAAAAGAATTGTCCATCCTAAAAGACAAAGAAGGCAACAGCGACTTATTCAAAAACAAAGGAACAGGACTTAAGTAAATGACTTATACAAATCCATTAGGAATATTTTCGGAAGATCAACTTACCAAGCTCACAGAAAAAAATCTGAAGAGTTTGAAAAAGGAGATCTTGTTGCACTTTCAGTTGTCTGAAGAAGCGACCATTGAACGCAATGGAAAGCAGTATGATAAGAATCAGGTTTTAGAAATTTTTGATGACTTACAAAAGAACTTAGACGTTCATTCCGAAATATTCAGTAATAAACCACTCCTCGCTTTTTTGCAAAATGGTGATCTTGGTTTTTTCAATAATAAGGTCGCTGTTGATAGTGTCCAACGAGCTTACTTATTTCGTGATCGGATTGATAAATATGTAGCTGCTCAAATCAATCAAGTTAGTTCTGCTTTGTTAAGCAAGGTTACCCCAAAAAGTCCGAAAGCACTTGCTTCAATATTGGAATACAGTTCAAAGATGAGTGGCAATGTCAAAGACAAAGCATACAACAAAGCTTACCTTGAATTGAAAACACATGTGGATGGCCTGCGTCAGAAATATCCGAATCCTTTTGCCAACACCACTGGACTAGCTATTCATCCTGATTTAGATGAGTTGATTGATCCTGTTTTTTATGATTGTTTCCAATACCTTCCAGGTGCATTTCAAGACATTGGTTTTACCTATGGTGTTTGGTGTCATAACGAAATTGTCAACCAAGCTTTCAGACGAGAATCTGTGTACTATTTGTATAATAGAAACGATTTAGCTACCATCTCAAGAGCGATGGAGATTGGTTGTCACGTAACAAAATCGGAGGCTTTTAGAGAGAATACACGAGAAGTTAAAAATTACTTAGATAGTGGTGGCGAAGCAAGTCCAAGAAGAGAACGTCCACGACAGCAGCCTCAGCAACAATCTCAACAGCAAACACAATCTAGTAGGCATAATCAAAGTCAATCTAAGACTAATTCGAGTCAACAAGCGCCGAGGTACAGACAAGGTCGATCAGCTGCTCCTAGGAGTACTGGAGGTGCAGCAGGTGCTGGAAAAACAATTCTTACGATCGTATTGCTTATTGTAGGAGTTTTTAGATTGCTAATCGGTTTTTCTCAATGCAATAGAAGCGATTCGTATAGTCGAAATAGTAGAGTTGATTACAGCAAAGTTTATGAGCGAGAAGCTGAGCGTTTAAAAAGACGCCAAGCAGGTATCACTCGTACAGCTAAAAAGATAAAGCTTTCAAAGTTTATTGGAAACAATGCATCCAATTGGAATGCAAAAGTACTACGGACTGAGGTTGTAAACAACGTGATAGAACTAGATGTAGAAGTGGATGTATTTCCTACACACTATAAAGAATTTTCTTTACTAATTCCAAAGGATATTAAAGAGAAGTATTTTGGTGAGACCAAGGACTTTGTCATTAAGTTTATCAATAAGGAATTTAAAAATCATACTTTCTCTTATCGTTTCCGAACAGTGATCAACGAAATGGAAGGCAGAAATAATGTGATCCTTGATCAAAAGAGAAATGACAAGGGAGGAAAACTTTCTTTTACTGTAAAACGTTTGTTAAAAAAGAAACGAATAAAAGGAAGTATCACCAGATATGCTACGATGTCAAATGGAGCGGCAGCCCTTGAATTGTCAAGTACTCCTTTTGAAATTGCGGACGATATTAAAATCACCGCAAAAGTAGAAAAGGATAGTTCTGGAAAATTACCCACATTCGCAGAAGAGAAATTTGATCGTTGGGATGACTATGCGATTTCAAACGTAAAGGATCAACAATACAAAAATATCATTCTGAATAATTTCAATCAGGTCGCTCATAAAGTTTTGAAGCAGGGTAATTACTACAAGATACAAACGATGGCTACCTACGTTCCGAAAGGTCAAGACCATAAAGAACCAATTGCAGAAAATCTCTTTGAGACAAAAGGGAATGTCACCTTAGATTATGTGTCTAGTGAGGACGACGTAGCCACCGTAACTTTGTATCACGATAATTATAACATCCGTTATTTTGTAAGTGGCGAAACTCAACGTATCATTGGAATGAATATGGCTACCGAGTCATCTGACGGTATGGTGGTGGAGCTGATTGAAGCGTATTTTGAGTAGTTTCCTTCGGCTTCGCTCAGGATGACAAATATAGTGGGAGGTGGTAAGTTAGCTTTTAGCGCGAGATTTTACGATCGATTGAGTTTGCTGCCGTCTAACTAAAACTCATTTTAGAACCACAAAAGTCACAAAAGAAAACAAAAGCCTACGATGCAGAGAAGGTAAAACAAGTTAAAAATTTTGTGCTCTTTTGATCCTTTTGTGGTTTTGAAAATTAGGAATTGGGGGGGGTGAGAAGTTGCCTTTTAGCGCAAGGTTCTACCATCGATTGAGTTTGCTGCCATCTAAATGAAACTCATTCTAGAACCACAAAAGTCACAAAAGAAAACAAAAGCTCGCGACAGATTAAAGTAAAACACGTTAGAAACTTTTGTTCCTTTTTGCTTCTTTTGTGGTTTTTAAAGTTAGGAATTGAAGACTGGAAGTTGCCTTTTAACTTAGGCTTTGCGATTGAGTGAACTTCCTACTTTTCCAAAACATTCAAACAAAACAAATAAAGATGTCCTATACAAATCCATTATCAATATTTACTTCGGAGCAAATCGAATCGCTCAGCACTGAAAAACTGAAAAGTCTAAAAAAGGAGACCCTACTCTATTTTCAGCTCTCAGATGATGCGACCATTGAGCGCAACGGTAAACTGTTGGATAAAAATCAAGTCTTAGAAATATTTGATAGATTGCAAACGGAGTTAGATTTACACTTGAAAATTCAGAGAAACAAACCACTCTTGGAGTTTTTGGAATATCAAAAAATGGATTTCTTTTCAGATCCAGCAAGTCAAGATCAAGTTTTAAATGACGCAGAACACAGCACGGCCATCAATGAAATTCTAGCAACAGAATTAAATAACCACACGGCGAATCTTTTGACGAATGTGCGATTTGCCAATCTAAATCACTTGAAGTTGATTGCTGACTACGGTCAAAAGGCGGGTCAAGTTTTTCAAGATAAAACTTATTCCAAATCCTATCGGGAAACCAAGGCTTTCGTAGACAAAATGCGTGAAAAATACACGACTCCTTTTATTATGAATGAAGGACTTTCGTTTCATCCTGATTTAGATAAGCAAGTTAATCCCTTGTTTTATCGATGCTTTGAATATCTACCTGGACCTTTCCGTGATACGGCTTTTTTGTATGCGGTGTGGTGCCACAATGATATTGTCAATAAGGCATTGACTCGAGAGGCTGATTATACCAAGTACAAGCGTCTGAATTTAAAGACGATTTCGAAAGCAATGGAAATTGCGGTTAATGTGGCTGACAATGATTCCATGTTGAAGAAAAGTCATCGAGTGAAAGAAATTTTGAAAGGCAAACCTGTAACACCTCGTCAAAGAAAAGAGCGTCCGGCTAATCCTTCAAGAGACAAATCTGATTCGGAAATAAAACTACCTAAGTTTAATAAGAACATCGCGAAGATGGTACTTCTAGTTGTCCTTGCGATTATTGCAGGAATAATGTTGCTTGCAAAATTTACTGGTGGTAATTATACGGAAGTAGATGCACCGAATACCTCTGTTAAAGAGGAACGACCAATTGATACAAAGACCAAGCGATTAGAGAAGCTCAATGAAGGAAATGAGGAAACACCTGATTCTAATTAAGTGAGTCCAAGTACTTAAATTATTCGGATCTAGACTAAGCTTAGTCTGTTCTCCTTGGGCGTTTTTTAGACAGGATTGAGAAGATTAACAAGATTTCTCTAATTGGACTTTTTGATACTCAAAAATTCCAATTCCTTTCGTAAGTGTTTAAATAGCGAAATAATTATTCTAACAATTTTAGTTAAGATGAAATTTATTAAAAACTTATTCGGTCAAAAAGACGGACCCATTGAGAGCTATGAAGATTTTTGGAATTGGTTCTCACAACGCCAAAAAGCTTTTCATAAAGTAGTGAAAGTGCATGAAAATATAGAAGTTGACTTCTTTGATCATCTCGCACCAAAACTAGACGAACTTCACAAAGACATCTACTTTGTCAGTGGAATGGCTGCGGAGGATACGGCTGAGTTGATTTTCTCTGCAGAAGGTAGAGTCAAAAACTTTTTCATTATAGAAGAACTGGTTGCTGCAGCTCCTCAAATAGATGGGTGGTTGTTTACTGCCTTTAAACCAGCAACCAATATTGAGGATATGGGAATTGGAATTCATGGTTTGGATTTTACACCTCAGAATTTAAATTTTTATTCCAACGTTCACAAAGAATACCCGGATGAAATCGACATTACGATAACTTACGATGATTATACCGAAGACAATAAAGATCATGCTTACAATGGTGTTCATATCTTCATGGACCATCTTTTAGGTGAGATTAATTTTGCGGAAATCATAGATAACCTAAGGATTTGTGCTCCTGCTGACGCAACTGAGGAATTGGTTCCGATTGAGAAGTTAGATGCTTTTTTGAAATGGCGTCAAAAGGAATTTATTGAAAAACACGAGGGTACTAGACGAAACACAGATGACGACAACTACTCTATGCTGGAAGGAACTATGGAAAA
>CALGLS010000553.1 GCA_937959375.1 uncultured Saprospiraceae bacterium | reverse complement strand
ATTCGCTTTTTTGCAACAGCAATCCTGCATTTTTCTTCTGAATCGCACCATATGCCTGGCGAAGCAATAAACTATACTTTGCGTCAACCGATTGGAGTCGTTGGATGCATCTCTCCTTGGAATTTACCCTTGTACCTATTTACATGGAAAATTGCACCAGCATTAGCATCAGGAAACTGTGTAATTGCTAAACCATCCGAAATGACACCAATGACTGCTTACCTTTTGGCGAAAGCCTGTATGGAAGCTGGTTTGCCAGAAGGTGTGTTAAACATTATCCATGGCTATGGGCCAAAAGCAGGACAGGCAATTGTCGCGCACCCAAAAATAAAAGCCATCTCGTTTACGGGAGGTACTGAAACTGGAAAGAAGATCATCCAAACGGCTGGCCCAATGTTTAAAAAACTGTCATTGGAACTCGGAGGTAAAAATCCTAATATTATTTTTGCGGATTGTGATTTTGATGAGATGATGATCGGAACCCTTCGTTCTTCTTTTACCAATAATGGACAGGTTTGCTTGTGCGGTTCACGTATCTACGTCGAACGATCTATTTATGATAAGTTCAAAACAGAATTTGTTAAGCGAACTCGATTTTTAAAAGTAGGAGATCCGTTTTCTACTGTGACCGATATGGGAGCGCTCGTCTCAAAAGCACACATGGAAAAGGTGATGAGTTATTTAGCTTTAGCTGAAGTAGAGGGAGGAACAATACTATGTGGTGGTAAACCCGTTAAAGTTAAAGGAGAAAACGAAGAAGGTTATTATCTTTCTCCTGCGGTTATAGAAGGTTTGCCAATCGACTGTAGAACCAATCAAGAAGAAATATTTGGACCAGTAGTGACCATCACGCCATTTGATAAAGAAGAAGATGCGATAGCGATGGCTAACGGAACTAGCTTTGGATTGTCAGCTACAGTATGGACCAAAGATATAACTCGAGCCAGCCGTATTTCTGAAAAATTACATGCAGGTATCGTCTGGATTAATTGTTGGTTGCTAAGGGACCTACGTACACCATTCGGAGGAGTTAAAGCATCAGGAGTAGGAAGAGAAGGGGGATTGGAAGCTCTGCGTTTCTTTACAGAAACAAAAAATGTTTGCGTTAAATACTAAATTTCTTAAACAATTATTTTATGTGCGCTGTGTGTCTATATTGTTTCAAGACACGTTTAATGGAAAATGAGTTTAATTTTTGTCCAATGGACTATATCGTTATCTAAAAATAGAAATTTTGAAAATCAAGCTAAGTATATTACTCTTATTCGTATTGTTTTCTTTGACAGCAACGAATTTAACCGATCCGCCAAGTAGATCACCAGAGGATTTGAAAAAAGAAACAGAATGGGTTGATCAGATATTCAATAGCATGTCGGCTGATGAGCGACTTGGGCAATTGTTTATGATACGAGCACACTCTGATCTAGGGCCAGATCATGTTGAAAAAGTAGAGCGAACGATTCGGAAATACCATGTCGGAGGACTTTGCTTTTTCCAAGGGACACCGGAGAAGCAAGCTAAGTTGACAAACCGCTATCAGCGATTGGCTACCAAGGTGCCACTCATGATTTCTATGGATGCAGAGTGGGGACTTGGAATGCGTATGAAGAAATCAACAATTAGTTACCCCAAACAATTAATGTTGGGAGCGATTCAAGACAATCGTTTGTTATACACGATGGGGAAGGAAGTAGCGAGAGAATGCAGAAGACTAGGCGTGCATATTAATTTTGCACCAGTAGTGGATGTCAATAATAATCCTAACAACCCGGTTATCAATACTCGTTCTTTTGGTGAAGACCGCCACAATGTTGCCGTTAAGAGTTACATGTACATGATGGGAATGCAGGATGGGAATGTAATGGCTTGTGCCAAACACTTTCCAGGACATGGAGATACGGATACAGACTCGCACTACGATTTACCAGTAATAGGGCATGGTGTTGAGCGACTCGATAGTATAGAATTATTTCCATTTAAAGTTTTGGCAGAGCATGGTATTCAAAGCATGATGGTTGCGCACCTACATGTACCTGCGATCGATGCCACGGCTAATTTGCCTACTACCCTATCGGTACCTGCAGTTAGGGATCTGTTGAAAAGGGACATTGGATTTGATGGATTGATCTTTACCGATGGCTTGGGAATGAAGGGAGTGAGTAAGCACCATAAGCCAGGTGAGGTAGAAGCAAAAGCACTTGCTGCTGGAAACGATGTTATGTTGTTACCACAAGATATGGAAGCGTCTATCAAAGCAATAAAAAGATATTTGGCCGAAGGCAAACTACAGCAATCGCAGTTAGATGCTAGTGTAAAGAAAATCATCCGTGCAAAATATCGTTTAGGCTTGACCGAACAACAACGCGTTGATGAGCGAAATATTCGTTCAGATTTAAATAGCCCACAAGGCATTAAATTAAAAAAGCAGTTGATTGAAAACTCCTTGACACTTGTTCGAAATAAAGAAGACTTGCTTCCTTTTCGAGAAGTGGCAGATATCAGTATTGCAACCATGGCATTGGGCTCTGAAAGCAAAACGAAATTTCAAAAAGTATTAGGGAATTACGGAAAGATCCAACACTTTAATGCAGGTAAAGAAATTTCAGCATCGAAACGAGGTCGTTTGATTGACCAGCTCAAAAAGAAGTCAGTCGTTGTGGTGAGTATTCATGATATGAGCAGCTATGCTAAAAAGAAATTTGGTATTACCGAAAGTCAAAAACAATTTATTGAAGCACTGCGAAAAGAAACGAAAGTTGTTTTGGTTGTTTTAGGAAATCCCTACGCACTCCGTTATTTTGATAATATTGATTGGGTTTTACAAGCTTATGATGAAGATGAAATGACAGAGGAGTTGGCGGCACAAGCGCTCTTTGGTGTATTTAGTATTCGCGGTCGTTTGCCAGTTACAGCATCCAATGCTGCTCGATTTAATGATGGTGTAACAACAAGTTCCCTTTTTCGATTAGGATATGATATTCCAGAAAGTGTCGGTTTAAATTCAGCTGTTCTTAATCGAGGTATCGACTCATTAGCTGCAGCAGCAATTCGACTAAAGGCAACACCAGGCTGTGTAGTTTTAGTTGCAAAAGACGGTAAGGTAGTTTTTAACAAAGCTTACGGTCATCATACCTACAGCAAGAATCGTAAAATGACTAAAGATGATATTTTCGATTTAGCTTCCATTACCAAAATAGCAGCTACGACACTATCTGTTATGAAGCTGCAAGACGAAGAAAAAATTAATATCTATCAACCAATTAGTCGCTACCTGCCTGAACTAAAAGGTACGAACAAGGAGCAAATGACGATTCAAGATATCATGGCACATCGATCAGGTTTACGTCCGTGGATTCCATTTTACGAAGGAACTATGGGAGGTAGTAAACGTAGTCCACGTCCATCAAAAGAATTTTACAATAAAAAGCAAAGCGATAAATTCAGTGTTCCTGTAACGGCGAGTTTGTACATGGTTGATTCTTATAGAGATTCAATTAAAACAAAAATTCGTGATTCAGAATTGCGCACTAAGCGAAATTACAAATACAGTGACCTTGGATTTTATATGCTTGCAGATATGGTGGAAACGCTAAGTGGTAAAACATTAGACGAATATGCTGCAGAGCATTTTTACAAGCCTTTAGGACTAAGTACGATGACATTCAATCCTTGGCAAAAATATACACCAACCACGATAGTACCATCTGAAAAAGATAACTATTTCCGACGTCAAAAAGTACAAGGATATGTACACGATATGGGCGCAGCGATGTTGGGAGGTGTAGCTGGTCATGCTGGTTTGTTTGGTAGTTCCAATGATTTAGCAATTATCATGCAGATGCTATTGAATGATGGTTATTACGGAGGAGAGCAATATTTGGAACCTTCTACTGTTCGAACATTTTGTAACAGACATCCCGCTTGTACGCGACGTGGTATTGGGGTAGATATGAAAGAGATGAATGCGGCAAGAAGTCAGAATATGTGTCCAGAAGCCCCAGCAACAACATTTGGTCATTTAGGATTTACCGGAACGGTTACTTGGGCTGATCCTGAAAACAATATCGTTTATGTATTTTTGTCAAATCGAACTTATCCTTCCATGAAAAATTACAAATTGAATAAAGAAGACATTCGTCCGAATATGCAAAGTGTGATTTACAAGGCGATGGAGAAACATGTAAAATAACGAGATCAAACTTCTAAGTGGAGGCATAGCGATTGCCGTTGCAATTGCAACTTTAACTAACAAAAATGAATTTACCTTTAAAAATAGCGCGCAGATATTTGTTTGCCAAAAAGTCGACTAATGCCATTAATATCATCTCTGGCATTTCTGTCTTTGGTATTAGCGTAGGAACGGCAGCACTTATCTTGGTGCTTTCGGTTTTTAATGGTTTTGAAGATTTGTTGACGGGTTTGTTTAGTAGCTTTAATCCGGATGTAAAGGTCTTACCTGCTGAAGGAAAGATTTTTGAAATTAATCCAGAGGAAATGGCTTCACTAAATAGTTTGAAGGGCATTGAGTACATGTCATCGACTTTGGAAGAGGTTGCTTTTTTTGAATATAAAGGCAGTCAGGATTTTGGTATACTCAAAGGAGTAGATCAACACTTTGACGAAGTAACGGGAATTGATTCCACCATTAGAGAAGGGCAGTATTTGTTGAAGGACGGAGAGCGAGTGATGGCAGTCTTGGGTGTAGTGATGCGAAATAATCTGTCGATAAATGTAGACGATGACTTTTCCATGATGAGTGTGTATATGGGAAAGCGTGGAAAGGTAAGTGCACTTGGAGATCCGTTTAAAAAACGATTTGTAGCTCCGGTAGGAACTTTTGTCATTCAACAAGATTTTGATTCACGTTATGTGTTGACTGATTTGGATTTTGTGCGTGATTTGTTGGAATATGAAACGGAAATAAGTTCACTAGAAATAAAATTGAAGCCTGAGGCAGATGGCTTAGCAGTTATCAATAGCATCAAAAATATTTTGGGGCCAAGAGTAATGGTTAAAGATCGCTATCAACAAGATGAAGCATTCCTAAAATTAATGAACGTAGAGAAATGGGTGGCATTTGCCATCGTTCTTTTAATGCTGGCACTCATTCTTTTCAATATGATTGGTGCGCTATGGATGATTGTGATGGATAAGAAAAAAGATATTGCAATTCTTAAATCGATGGGGGCAGTCAATAGTACCATTCGAAACATATTTATCAACGAAGGCTTGCTTCTAGCGTTCCTAGGCATCTTTATCGGTTTTGCCTTGGCGATTCTTCTTTATCTAATTCAAAAATACTTGGGTATTGTCCCGATTCCTGCGGGTTTTGTAGTAGATGCTTATCCGATCAGCATGCGTATGGTTGACTTTGTAGTAGTTGGTAGCACTGTTGTTGTGTTCTGCTTTCTTGCTTCAATACCACCCGCTATGCGTGCCTCACGTGTGTCTGCTTTGATTCGAATCGACTAAGAAGCTACGTGAATGACACCCATTTGACCGATTTTAATTCTCACCGATCTAAATTCCCAATTTCTTATTTATCTTTGCACTTTTAAATAAACCAACTAATGGAAGACTGGGAATTTGAATTTGAATGGCTGCGTATAAGACACTTGGTTAAGGAACAAACTGCTAAAGAAGAACTTCCTGACTTAAATGGAATTTTGTTTTTGATTGGTATACAAGAATTGGGGCGTTGGCAAGAGGTATTTACCAAAGAAGAAAAACAAGATTTGATGCACATCGCTGTTTGTCGATTATTAAGTTATCAAGGACACTATCAATTCGCAGGTCGTGATGAAGATGGTTGGCCGCATTGGGAAGAACTAAAACCATTAACGCTCAAAGGGCCCGAAAAGCAAGAGCGATTACTCCAAGAAAACGTGATTCGCTATTTTGACGACTTGCAAAAAGAATGGAAAGAGGTTGGGCTAGATGAGGATGAAGAAGAGTAGCGCTTGAATATGAATTTCTATTTTAAACTAAACACTAAATATATCCATATGAAAAAGTTGATACCAATATTTGCAATGTTTGCGATACTTAGTCTATTGTCATGTAACTCAAAGGAAAAACATGAGTATATAGAAATTGAAACAAACTTTGGAACCATGGAAGTAATGCTTTATAACAGTACTCCTGGCCATAGAGATAATATATTGAAATTAGTAAAAGAGGGGTTTTATGACGATTTGCTATTTCACCGTGTGATCGAAGGATTTATGATTCAAGGAGGTGATCCTGATTCGAGAGGTGCTGGTCCTGAAGTGAGATTAGGAGGAGGAGGACCTGGTTACACGATTCCACATGAGATTGGTGCGCCACATCTAAAAGGAACCTTGGCAGCAGCACGTACCCCAAATCCTGAAAAGAATTCTTCTGGTAGCCAATTTTACATTGTACACGGAAAAAAACTTACTGACAGAGAATTAGATAATTTCGAAACGCGTCATAAAATAAAATACAATGAAGAGCAACGTCGAATTTATAAGGAAATCGGTGGTGCGCCAAGTTTAGATATGGGGTATACCGTTTATGGGGAAGTAACGAAAGGACTTGAGGTTGTTGATAAAATAGCAGCAATGCCTAAGAACCGTGAACGTCCTGTGGAAGATGTTACCATGAAAATTCGCTCTCTAGGTAAGCGGTAATCAACTTCATTCTTTATAGAAAGTCTTAAAAACAATAGATAATTTTAGAACATGAATACGATCAAATTAATAAAGATATCAAGTTTATTCACATTGCTTCTACTCTTTGGGTGTTCAAAGCCAATGGCTGACTTCGCTTATAACGGAAAGAAGCATGTTGCTCCTACAAAAGTAACTTTTGAAAATAAATCAAAAAAAGCAGAAACCTACGAATGGGATTTTGGAGATGGAACCACATCTTCAGAAGCGATGCCTTCACATCGATATACTTCCTCTGGAAATTATACCGTAGTATTGAAAGCAACCAAAGGCGGTAAGTCAAACACTAAAAAGAAAAAAATAGTTGTAGATGCACCCGTTCAGTGTCTTGTAGAAGTGGAAACGAATTATGGAAACATGACTATTTTGTTGTCCAACGAAACACCACTCCATCGCGACAATTTCATCAAATTAGTGGAAGAAGGTTTCTACGATGATTTGTTATTTCACCGTGTGATCAATGGTTTTATGATTCAAGGAGGTGATCCTGAATCTAAAAACGCAGGACCGAAAAAACGATTAGGTTCTGGCGGTCCCGGGTACTTAATTCCAGCAGAGTTTTCTGATTCACTAGTACATATTAAAGGAGCATTGGCAGCAGCACGTACCAACAATCCAGAGAAGAAATCTTCAGGAAGTCAGTTCTATATCGTTCACGGTAAAAAAATGAACGAAGCTCAATTGAAAATGGTAGAAGCCCAAAAAGATATGACTTATACACCGGCTCAACGAAAAGCTTATTTAGAACTAGGAGGTACACCGCACCTTGATAAAGGGTACACGGTATTCGGAATGGTTATAGAAGGCCTCGATGTAGTTGATAAAATAGCTGGGGCTAAAACACTTCCAGGCGATAGACCTGCAGTCGACGTTAAAATGAAAATGAAAGCAATCAAGTAAAAGCTTAACAACTACTTCGGATAAAAATAATAGCAGCAAAATGAGTACGAATAAAATTTTAGGTATTGATATAGGAGGTACAGGAATCAAAGGTGCGATTGTGGATATATCAACGGGAGAACTTATTACTGAACGCAAACGAATTCCAACACCTCAGCCTGCGACTCCAGACGCTATAGCAGCTACTGTTGCGGAGCTAACAAGAAGCTTTGACTGGAATGGACCGATTGGTTGTGGCTTTCCGGCTGTAGTGAAAAATGGAATGGTTTATACCGCTTCAAATATTGACAAGTCTTGGATCGGAACGAATGCTAAGATGAAATTTCAAGAGGCAACTAATTGTGAGGTATTCGTAGCAAACGATGCAGACGTTGCCGGTTTAGCAGAAATAGAACATGGTATTGGAAAAGATGTAAAAGGAACCGTTATTCTGATTACAATCGGAACGGGACTCGGGTCTGCTTTTTTTTACGATGGTTTACTAATTCCAAACTCTGAACTAGGACATTTTGAAATGGAAGGTATGATCGCAGAAAAGTATGCTTCTGGATCGACTCGAAAAAAAGAAGGACTCAGTGATGAAGAATGGGGCTTTCGCCTAAATAAATATTTGCAACGGATTGAACGTTTGTTTTCTCCGAACATGCTCATCCTTGGCGGTGGTGGTAGCAAACGCTTTGAAAAAATTGAAGATATGCTCGACCTACAAGCGGATGTTGGACCTGCACGACTTAGAAACCATGCAGGCATTATCGGAGCAGCCATGTATGCCGCTACTAAAGTACCTGTTAAAACAGTTTAGTAAAAGACAATCTACTATAATAAAAAAAGTGCTTTCAGAATTTGATGTTCTGAAAGCACTTTTTCGTTTTAAACGATTTCTTAAATTGGTTCTATCTATGGAAGCAATTCAATGTATTCTTGATATCTATCCAAAAATGTATTGCCAGGTCCACAACCACCCGCACTTGCTTGAATAGCAGGAATACGATCATCTGCACTTGGTCTATTCATAGTCCAGTCCAATTGACTCGCGTCGTTGACTACCCTACCCAGAAAATCTTCCATACCATGTGGGTTGTAAAGAAACTCACAAACGATATCTATTGAATACATGTCAGCAGCTTTTACCTCTGTTTGCGTGTAGCTAATGTCTTTCAACGAAGTCGCAATTTCAGTTAACTGAGCAGACTCATTTCCTAATACGATATCATAAAGAACATAGCCTCCAAAATCTTCTAGCAATCTATCTAAAAGAATACCCTGATCTGCATACATAATTTCATGCCCCATTACACTGATCAATTCATGCTCAGATTGAATGAAACGCAACAAGCCTGTTGTGATGTAAAATGTACCACCTGGTGTAATAAATGCATTCTCAGAATTGTCATCTAATAAAACCTTCACCCCCCAAACCCATTCATTCCTATGTTCAACAACATCTGTGTTAACTAATGACATGTAGATTCTATCCAAGTATTTTATTACTTCTTGCTGAGCTTGACTGCCAGAAGGATCTAATACATTGAAAGTACCCGTTTCATTATGAATGGCTTCGTTCAAACGATTGCCAATTATTGAGAGTTCCTCTGCGTCGAATTCATCTCGATCTTCTCCTACAACAGGATCATCTACTTTGCGGCAAGCACTAAAACAAAGTATAAAACCAAAGAAGGTAAATAATAGAAAATTACGATTAAGCTTTTGCATCTTAATGTATTTTGATAATTAAAAATGTGTGTATAGGTGTGTTGTTAAACAGAGGGGAACAGCTATAAGAGAAGCAAAAAATATGCCACGCTTAGTTAATGAAAGGATAAAGACTAAGGAAATTAATAGATATTAAATCTCAAATTTATATGTGTTGTGGTTTTACAGAGAATTGTATTCACAACTTGGGTGTAAACGTTAGATGGTAGTTATTCACTCATACGATTGAATGAAAAAAGAGAGGAAGAATCTACCAGTTAGTTTGGCAATTGTCAAACTAACTGGTAGATAAAAGTATTTAGTTGGCATTAAGCCCATTGATCGCAATGATGACATCTTGATCTTTCTTAAGCGCAGGATTTAATTCAAATAATTGGCTGTGAAGATCGAAGTCTTGTTGTAGCGCCAACTTTAAATTGTAAAGCGCTTCTTTTCTGTTGTTGCACTGGAAAAGACATACTACTTTGAAGTAAAGTAAGTCAGTGCCTGCTCCAGTGTTTTGCTCAGCTAAATAAATTAGATCTAGAGCATCTTCACCTCGATTTTTGTCGATTAGAAAGTTGGCGTATTGCAACCAGTATTTACGCGATTCAGGCATCGACTCAGTGGCGCGATAAAAAGCATCGTCAGCGAGATCGTCATTATCATTTTGGTAGTAAGCTTCCGCTAATGCAACGAGGTATTCTCCTTTATTGCCATCTAGTGCACAGGCATGTTTGTAAGCCATAATAGCTTCATTCCACATTCCTTCTTTCATGTAGCATTCTCCCTTTCGGAAGTAAGCACGTGGATTGTTTAAATCAAAAAGAAAAGACTTTTCATAACAAACCATTGCCAATTCCATGTCCTCCATTGCTTCGTAACAGTATCCGATATTGATGTAAAGATCGCTATCTGCTTTGAAAAGGGAAAGTACATCTTCGTAGCATTCCAATGCACGGTCGTATTCTTTTAATTTGATTCGTGCTTCAGCACAATCACGATAAGCAAATTCAAAAGACTTGTTAGCCAAAAACGCAAATTCAAAGGCTTCTTCTGCGTTTCTATATTCTTCCATACAGAAATAAGCGTGACCCAGGTTGTGCCAAGCTACATAGTTATATGGATCTTTTTCAATCAAGTGAAGGTGCAAGTCGCGACTCTCTTTATAAGACCTAGAAAGCTCTACACTGATCCATACCTTCTTAAGTGCGTCTTGATTGTTGTAGTCTGTATATAATGCCTTTCTAAGCATTTTAAACATCTTACGATATTCATTACGTTGTTCAAATATCAATGCCTTGAAATAGTATAAAGGACTAGCCAATGTCTTGTCTCCTTTGTGTTCGATCGATTCAATGATCTGTGATGCTGGTTTTAAATAACCTTGATCAATTAACAATTGAATTTTGAAGCATTTGATTTCATCTGAAAATGGAGCTAAGGTCTCTGCTTTTTCAATAGCTTCGAGAGCAGAATGTTGAAAACCTTTTTCCAAAAGAAGGCGCGCTTTCTTCAGAAATAGCCTTGAAGAGTAGTTATTTTGTTCAATTGCATGAGCAATAACATCGAGCGCTTGATTCAGTTTTTCTCGTTTTTCGTAGTGCTCTGCAATTTGCAAGAAAACCGTTTCCTCGTAAAAACCTACCGTTCCTTGTTGTGACAGTACCTCATACTCAAGAACCAGCGTTTCTATAGTTTCGTTGTTGTTATAATCGTGTTTCTTCATGTTGTATATTCTTCAGTGTTTCAAGTAAATATACGTAAAAAAGAGGCAAAGGCTTCGCGTTTTTTGACCACTTTTTCAGAAATAAACACTTCCTAATTTTATATGTTGACAACCTTGTAAATGGCTTATAAAAATCTATATAGCAGGTAGTTATGTAAGATTTTATTTTGGAATTTGAATTTGTTCATTCATTTAAGTTACTCGTTTTCATGCTGCAACACATTGAATTAAAACTAAAGACAATAAAATCTATATGTTAGTATGGAGACGTTGTTTTTTTAGCTGTAGCTAAATGTCTTTGCACTGAAAGACAGATGTCTAGGTGTGTTGTTTTGTGACATCGGTTTTTGATGTATTATCATTATTTTGGCTACTTACGAGATAAACACCCAAGTAAATGAGTAAACCAGAAAGGACTTTGGGAATACTTAGTTCATCTTGAGATAGAGCTAAAGCGACCAAGGTGGCGATTAAAGGTTGTAGATAGATGTACATGGCAGCAGCAGACGAGTCTACGGTTTTGAGTGCTACTGCATTGAGGAGATATGCGAAGAAGGTTGTGAAAAGTAAGACATACAAAAAGGCCAGCCATATATTGGTCGTGAAGGTAGACCAATCAACGGCAGTTGCCTGCTTAAAGCCAAAAGGAATAATAACTAGTAGTCCAAAAGTGAAGACCCATTTTACAATGGTGATGGGGTGGTACTTTGCCATTAGTTTTTTTACTATGACCAGATAGAGACTGTATGAAGTAGCATTGATTAAAATGAAGAGATCTCCCCAGAGGCCAGCTTTGCTAAATTGAACACTTTTTCCATAAGTGATTAAGAAGATGGCACCTAATGCTCCGATTGCGATACCTAGGAGTTTTCTTGGGGTGATGCGTTCACCAGTTATGAATGGAGCAACCATGATGACTACGATAGGAGTCATCGTCATGATGAGTGCAGCATTGATAGGTTGCGTAAGTTTAAGGCCACTAAAGAAGAACATTTGATTGATGGCAACGCCAAGTAATCCACAGAGCATGATTAAGGGAAAATCTTTTCGCTCTACTTTCTCTTTGATAAACAGCTGATGGAATATCCAAAATAAAATGGTGGCACTACCCGCTCGCATAAGAATGAATCCTAGCGGTTCAATGTATCCGCCATTCAATACTTCTTTCGCAATGCTGTAGTTGGCGCCGTAGATTAATGCAACAGCAAAAAGGGCAAGATGTGCTTTTATTTTTGGATTCAAAGTGTGGAATTTTCCACAAAAGTAGGCATAAAGTATGAATAGAATGCTTAGTCTTTCAAATCCTTTATTTGTTGACGTAATTGGTCTTTTTCTCTTTTGATTTGAGCATTTATGTAAAACCGTTCGAGTGAACTATTCACCTTTCTAATCATCTTGTCATATCGCGGTGATACATCATTTCCTATAAAAGAGACTAAGGGAGCTAATACTGGCCAAGCTATCTTTGTGAGATAAGGAAATGGAGCTTTAAGGTCATTCTTTTCAAAGTCAGTAATCACCAATCCTTCTTGACGATTGTTTTCTGAGAGTTGAGTCGGACCATATTTTAGGATGTAAACAGGTTTTGAAAAATCGATAGACAGATTCTTTTCTGTTTGAAGGTCATCGTTTAGGAAGTAACCAGATTCCTTTTTTGCAAACAATTGATGCATTGCGGTATCTAATACGACTCTGTATTCCGAAAAAATGTAGTGTTTTTTTAGTGCAATAACGATCTGATGGTTTTCGGTGCTGATTTCTCTTATCATATCGTTCATTTGCTTGGTGAGTCGCTTGCGCTGTTTTTCACTAAGTTGGGCAGAGTCAAGTGATGCTTGCATGGCCTTGATGTTCTTGCTCCTACTTCTTAGCCTGATAACTAGGGTGCCTTCTTGCAATTGGGAGATGTGATCACGAGCGGTAGAAGCTCTTTTTATATAGTCTGCAATCTCATAAAATTGTGCATTAGACTGGAAGGACAAGCTCAAAACAAATAAGCAGGTCAGGAATAACTTTGAACTAAGCTTTTGTAAGCACATTTTGTTAATTTTTAGTTAAAAAAATAATTAACGAGTGGTCTCGAATTACCTTTTATTGAAATTTTTTATGAAATTTACTGCCCTAAATTTAACAGTTTTTCAAGGATCAAAAGAACCATAATGAAAGTAAAAGTCAGGATTTTACGTTATACTATTTAGAATGGTTAATTTCGAGCCCGAGTTTACAACTAAGTAGGCAAAATTACCGTATAATTTTGCAATAAGTAACTGATCGAAAATAATGATAAGCTATTTTCGAGATTATTTCTTTATTAGACAAGGAGCAAGAAACGGAGTTACCCCTTAGGGTAATGAGTATTTTTGAGACGAAGTATAATGAAGAAAGAAACCGAAATAGGTTATTAATTATTTTGAGCATTTACTTAATAGTATTCATTTATAACTATCAACGAATTTACAATATGCAGCAGTCTGTAGATATAGAAGCGTTAAACCAAGAAATATTTATTGAAAGTGCTTTCGTGGAGAAATTGACGACAGAAACTTCCAAAATTATTGTTGGCCAAAACCATATGATAGAGCAACTCTTATTGGGATTGCTAACCAAAGGTCATATTCTTCTTGAAGGTTTACCCGGATTGGCAAAAACACTGGCAATTAAAACCTTAGCATCAGCGATTAATGCTGATTTTAGTCGAATTCAGTTCACACCCGACCTTTTACCTGCCGATATTATTGGTACCATGATTTATAATCCTAATAAAAATGAATTTACAGTTAGGAAAGGTCCTGTCTTTGCCAATTTTGTTTTGGCAGATGAGATCAATCGTGCACCAGCAAAAGTGCAAAGTGCCTTGTTAGAAGCAATGCAAGAACGACAGGTGACGATTGGTAGAGATACGTTTAATTTGGAAGAACCTTTTCTAGTTTTGGCTACACAAAATCCAATTGAGCAAGAAGGTACTTACCCACTACCTGAAGCACAGGTCGATCGTTTTATGCTAAAGGTGAAAGTTGACTATCCTAAAAAAGAGGAAGAACGCGAAATCATCAAACGTGTACTTAGCGGAGCAACGACTCAAAAAATAAGTCAGGTAGTAACAACCGAAGAAATTTTGAGAGCTCGAAAAGTGGTGAAGAAAGTGTACATGGATGAAAAAATTGAACAATACATTTTGGATGTTGTATTTGCAACACGTAATCCGGAAGAATATGGTTTAGAAAATCTAAAGCCATTAATCAATTACGGAGGTTCGCCTCGTGCAAGTATCAATTTGGCACTAGCTTCAAAAGCTTATGCATTCTTGCGTCGTCGTGGTTATGTCATCCCTGAAGATGTTCGAAATATTTGTACAGATGTAATGCGTCACCGTATTGGTTTAACTTATGAAGCCGAAGCCGAAAATATTACTCAAGAAGATATCATAAATCAAATTTTAAATAAAGTCGAAGTTCCTTAGTGGTCTTTAGATGTTATAACTTATTATTCTAATGATTTTTATTTAAAAAATATGAAAGTAATTTCCTCGGTTTTATTTGTACTTTTTTTGCTTTTGAGCATGACAAATACCTATGCTCAAAGTTCTGGACTAGAACAGGCAGTTGTTAAACTCTTTGATAAACCTGATAAGGTGCAATGGGTTAAACATTACGAAGGTAGAATCGATGATCTTAGTGATGTGTCAGTTACACTTGGGTATGACGGCAAACATTGTAAAGGACAGTTGAAGTATTTAAAAAGTAAAGAAGTTTTTGGTTTAGCTGGGTTTATCAAAAACAAGAAGATTCGTTTGAAAGAGATCAATATTAATAAGGAAGTTTCTGGTTTTATAGAAGGACGAATTGATGAAAAAATGATTGTGGCAGAGTGGTCAAAGCACGACAATAGTATTGCCGGAGATATAGTGTTAAAAGAAACAAAAAAGCCAGCAACACGACCAAGTCATTGTGGAAACAATAAATGGCTTAAAATATTCAATGGAACAGTAGATCGCAAAGATGTAGAAATGATATTGCAAATGGGAGGAGAAGGAGAGTTGCGTGGGGTCGCCTATTTTTTCAAGCATGACAAAACGTTTGAAGTGAAAGGAGTGAAAGGACAAAAGAATAAAGTGGAGTTAACGTTTTATGACGCAAATGCAAAAGACCAAGGATCAGTAAGAGGTTATCTTACGGAGAAAGGAATCATTGAAGCGGGTTATGTAGCTACAGACGGAAAGCAACAAATGTGTAGCTTTTGGAAACAAAAAGAAATGCCTATTGCTTGCAACGAATATGCAGACTACTTCGGTAGCTATGACATAATTTATCCAAAGTCTAATAACAAAACCGTCAACCAGTGGATTAGCAATACTTCTTCAAAGTGGATGGCGACTTGCAAAAATGAAACGAAAAAAGTAAAAGCTTCTAGCAAAGGACTCGATCCTGATTTGCGTTCCTCAGTAAGAGCTTACGCTTGGTGCGATCTTGATTATGTTTCACCAAAGGTAATCAGTGGAACGATGTTGATGCGTAACACCTGGGAGTCGACAACAAGAGTGGAATCATTTAATTTTGATTTGGATAAAAATAAAGAAGTTAAACTAGATGATCTGTTTGAAAAAGGTTTTGATTATCAAAAGTTCGTTTGGGGTTATATCAGTGATGAAATAAAAGAACACCGTTATTATGACGACTATGATTTTCGTAAATGGCTAGGTAACGAATTGTTTAAGACATTTACTATTCGGAAGGATGGTGTTAATTTTAGTACTTCATATAACTCCATCTATGGACGCTACAAAGTAACCGTTCCGTACCACGAACTAAAATCACATTTCAAAAAGAAAAGTCCAATTTGGAGACTGGCCAACATTGAAAAATAATAAAAATGGAAACCAGCGAACTGCTAAAAAAAGTACGGAAGATAGAGATTAAAACGAAAGGACTGAGTAAACACATTTTCTCAGGAGAATACCACAGTGCCTTTAAGGGAAGAGGAATGTCTTTTAGCGAAGTTCGTGATTACCAATATGGCGATGATGTTCGTAACATCGACTGGAACGTAACCGCTCGTATCGGTACCCCACACGTAAAAATATTTGAAGAAGAAAGAGAGATGACCGTAATGTTGGTCATCGACATTAGTGGATCTGCTTTTTTTGGTACGGTTAACCAAATGAAGAATGAAATTCTAACAGAAATTTGTGCCGTCCTAGCGTTTTCTGCTATCAATAATAATGATAAAGTTGGAGTCTTGTTTTTTTCTGATCGGGTCGAAAAATTCATTCCACCAAAAAAAGGAAAACAACATATTCTAAGAATCATTCGCGAACTAATCAATATAGAAGCAGAAGGAAAAGGAACAGATATAGGAGAGGCTTTGCGTTATCTAAATAACGTATTAAAAAAACGAAGTACCACTTTCGTACTCTCTGACTTTATGGGAGGAGGTTATGAAAACCCTCTGCAAATCGCAGCACGTAGACACGATATCATCGGAGTACATCTCTATGATCCGCGCGAAGAAGAATTACCAAATGTAGGATTGATTAGAGCAATTGATGCGGAGTCAGGCGAACTAACATGGATAGACACAGGAATGTCTTCTGTTCGAGAAAAATATAAAGAGACCTTTTCTAATAATTTCAACTACTTTCAATCTTCTTTTAGAAAAACGGGTTCGGACATCGTAAGTATTCGTACGGATCAATCGTACGTCAACGAATTACTGCGATTTTTCAAGAAAAGAACGAAATGATCAGAAATCGGATAATGAAAATAAAACGTATCATCAGCATTGTGCTGGTTTGTTTTTTACTGGCCGTTAACACCAATGCCCAATTAGCAGTTTCTGCTAACGTGGACAGTACTCGAATGATGATTGGTGATCACATGCAACTCCACCTTTCAATTCAATATCCACCAAGCGTCAATATTACAAAAATCGATTATTCTGGTCTCGAGCAAGACGAAGATTTCGAGCTGCTGAAAAATGGAAACTTTGATACCCTAAATCAAGGAGGTCTCGTCATTCTGCATAAAGATTTATTATTCTCGTTTTATGATTCAGGTGCTTTCTATGTGCCAGCAATTAAAGTCGACTATAGTATTAATGGTCAAAATCAATTCAAAAGTACCTACAAGATTCAAGTGGATGTGATGACACCAGAGCAGGACTCTGTTTATCTTACAGCGATCAAACCAATCATAAAAGAAGCAAGAACTTGGCGTGACCTGTTGCCCATTTTTCTCTCGGTGCTAGCTTTGATTTTGATAGTAGGTTTGATTTTCTATTTGGTGAACCGAAAAGGAAAAGAGGTAGCGCCACCTCCTCCAGTGCGTAAGGTTCCTGCGCATGAAATCGCTAATGACAAACTGGATGGACTAAAGAAAAAACAACTTTGGCAAAATGGTGAAGTAAAAGCTTACCAGTCAGAGTTAACCTATATTGTTCGTGAGTATTTAGAAAATCGCTATGACGCACAAGCGCTAGAATCAACGACCTCAGAAATATTAGGTCAACTGAAATCGCTTGACTTTGATGATGCCATGAAGTCGCAACTGCGTGAAATGCTAGAGCTGGCAGATATGGTGAAATTTGCGAAAGCTGAGCCGCCAATAGAAGCACACGAACGCTTGATGAATTACGCCGAGTCTTTTGTTGAAAAAACAAAACCGGAGTTAACGGAAGAGGGTTATAAAGAAGGTTTGGTAGAATTGCCACCAGAGTAGAACTAAACAATGAAGTTTTTAAACAACTTCAAAACAACGTATTTAAATGCTGGATTTTTTTAAAACTATAAATTTCCTACACCCCTATTTTCTTTTGTTACTGGCGTTGTTACCAGTGCTGGGGTTTTGGTATTATTATAAACGACGAGAGCATTACCCAACGATACGAATGTCAACTGGAAATGCTTTGGCGGACGAAGTTTCATGGAGAGGTCGTTTGCAATGGCTGTTGCCAATATTACGACTGCTGGCTTTGGGAGCTTTAGTTTTTGCATTAGCAAGGCCACAGCAAATTTTCAAAGAAGAAGATGTTACCGCAGAAGGTATCGATATATTATTGGTGATGGACTTGTCGAGTAGTATGCTAGCGCAAGACTTTCGACCGGATCGTTTGGAAGTAAGTAAGCGGGTCGCAACAGAGTTTGTGGAAAAACGAAGATATGATCGGGTAGGTCTAGCTGTCTTTGCTGGCGAAGCGTTTACGCAATGTCCATTGACCACAGATCACCGTGTCATCAAAGATTTTTTGGCTCAGTTGGAATGTGGAATTCTTGAAGATGGAACCGCTATCGGTATGGGTTTGGCGACAGCCGTCAATCGACTAAAAGATAGTGAAGCAAAAAGTAAAGTCGTTATTCTTCTCACCGATGGAGACAATAATGCAGGTTACGTCAAGCCAATTACTGCTGCCGAAATCGCTAGAGAGTTTGACGTAAAAGTGTATACCATCGGAGTGGGAACAAGAGGAAAAGCATTGGCGCCAGTAAGTCGACGTAGCAACGGTGAATATATTTTTGGATTAGCAACGGTACAGATTGATGAAGACCTGATGCGTAAGATTGCGGAGATGACGGGTGGTAAATATTTCAGAGCGACCACCGCAGAAGCATTGGAAAAAATATATCAAGAAATTGACCGATTAGAAAAAACAGTGATTGAAGTGACGACGATAAAACGGGAAGCAGAACGCTTTTTCCCTTTTGCATTTTTCGGAATGCTTTGTTTGGTTTTAGAATTACTATTGCGTTATACGGTGTTGCGAACGATACCGTAAGCGTTGTTTTTCCTTCTTTTGAATTTTGAAACTATATAGGCACATAGATTACATCGTTTTAATTTTTGAAATAGGCTATGTGTCCTATGCGACTATATGGTAAGACTGAGGTAAAGGGAATGGTCATTTTTTGTCTGACAACAAGGAGACGGTTACTAAATTTTCAAAGTTTAGTGAACGTTTAGAAAAAACGACAAAAAAGAGTAAAGGAAAAATTGACTAGTAAAAATAGCTTAAAAAATAGAAAAATCTATTACAGCATAATAAAAAGTATTTAATGTTTAGATTCGAATATACAGATCATTTATTTGCCTTTGCCATCATTCCAGTTTTGGTGGTGCTCTTCGTCGTGATGTGGGTCATGCGTCGCAAGGCAATTGAACTGTTGGGAGACTCTGCTTTGTTGTCGAGATTGATGCCACAGGTTTCTAAATACAAGCACATTGTTAAATTTGTCTTGACCACATTAGCATTGTGTGTTTTAATTGTAGCTTGGGCAAATCCGCAATGGGGTTCTAAACAAGAAAAAGTAAAACGTAAAAGTGCAGATGTGTTTATCGCATTAGATATTTCTCGAAGCATGTTGGCAGAAGACCTTCGCCCCAATCGATTGGAACGAGCAAAGCAATTTGCAGTCAACCTAATTGATGAATTGAAAGGGGAGCGACTAGGACTCATCATCTTTGCAGGAAATGCTTATCTGCAAATGCCTTTGACGACTGACTACAAAGCGGCTCAGTTATTTATAAAAAGTGCTAACACAGAAATGGCACCAACCCAGGGAACAGCAATAGGAGATGTAATTGACTTAGCAGAACGATGCTTCGAAGAAGACAATAAACATCACAAAGCACTCGTGATAATAACAGACGGTGAAAACCATGATAATGAAGCAGTAGCAAGAATGAGAGAAGCCAACTCAAATGGCCTACTTGGTTTTACCGTGGGAGTAGGGACAGAAGAAGGTGGTTTTATGCCGGTGGTGGTAAGAGGTCGTTCTGATTATAAACGAGGGAATAACGGCGAACCAATTCGTACGATGATTAATGAAACAATGATGCGAGATTTGGCTTCTGCTGGTCAAGGTAATTATTTCAATCTATTACAAGGAGAAGAAGTCGCGGGCTCACTTCGTCAAAAAATCGATAAAATTGAGAAACGCGAATTGGAACAACGCTCCTTTAGCGAATACGAAAGTTACTTCCAATATTTTATAGCACTAGCTTTACTATTGATTTTAATCGAATTTTTCATTACCTATGGTAAAAGTAAATGGCTAGAAGGAAAAGATTTATTTAAGCAATAGGCACAGACATTAGTAATTATGAAAAACCTACTAATACTATTATTACTCTTAGTTTCTTCGCAGTTGTGGTCACAAGATCATGAAGCGCATAAACTGCTGCGCAGCGGAGACGAAGAATATAGAATGCAGGACTACTCTGCAGCGGAGGAAAATTATCGCAAGTCGCTCGAAAAAGAAACGACTTCAAAAGGTAAATACAATTTAGGAAACACCCTTTACAATCAAGAACGTTTTGATGAAGCATTAAAGCAATACGAATCAGTTGCTTTGTCAAGCGCTGATGATGCGACAAGGTCAAAGGCTTATCACAATTTAGGTAACGCTCATTTCCTAAAACAAGAATACGATAAAAGCATTGATGCCTTTAAAAATTCGCTACGCTTAAATCCTAATGATATAGATACCAAGAAGAACTTGTCCATGGCGCTACGTCAAATGAAAATGCAGCAACAACAGCAGCAGCAACAACAGAGTCAAGAAAATCAAGAGAACGAAGATAAAGAGAATCAAGAGGAGCAGGAGGAACAGCAACAACAGGAGCAGCAAGATCAAGACGAAGAGAAAAAAGATCAGGAACAACAAAGCGAGGAACAACAAGATCAAGAAAATCAGGAAAACCAAGAGCAGCAAGAACAAGAAGAGATGGAGGAAAAAGACCTGAGTAAAGAAGAGGCGAGAAACCTATTGGAAATAATGGAAGACGAAGAACGAAAGGTGCAAGAAAAAATG
>CALGLS010000552.1 GCA_937959375.1 uncultured Saprospiraceae bacterium | reverse complement strand
TAAACGGCAGATTAGCAAATGGACACAAACCCAAATCAATCACTACTTGCTTTAACCACTTTTGAGTGGACTCAACATATTTATTCGTTTCGCTCATAGAAGATACTAATTACTTCAAGCTGCAAACAACTTGAGGATAGAAGGTGGAAGTAAGAAGCGGGGAGTTTCTAAATATCGCAGGCAGCTTCCCGCATCCATCTCCCATCATCCAACTTTTAAGTTGTTCGCAACTTAAGTTAGTTACTTTATTGCTTTCCTTTTGTTTTAGAATCTTTAATCGAATCCATTCTAGATTGATCTTGGCTTCCGTGATTAACAGTTTTATCTTCATTTGTCATTTCTCCTTTGGTTGTATTAGTTTGCTTGTTTGTGTTGCAAGCCCAAGTCATACAAAAAAGAAATAAACTACTGGCCAATAATAATTTTTTCATTTTCTAAAATATTTTGTTCGTTGTCTTGAATGATTAAGAAGTAGGTCCCCGCTCCTAAGGCATTTTTATTGAAAGATAGAATACTTTCACCAGCCCTAACGTTACCATATAATAAAGTTTTGACCTTGGCTCCTTTCGCATCAACAATGTAAATATCCAAAAGTGTTTTTTGTTGTAAAACAAATGCTAATTGAAATTCTTCTTGAACTGGATTAGGAAACACTTTCAATTCTGCCATCAAATCTGCTTTTTCATCTACCGAAACTGGCGCACTTACGTTGATATAATTAATCTTCGTTTCTTGATCTGACCCAAAGTCATTTACGACAAGTAAACCAACTGCATAAACTCCTGGGTTTTCGTAAGTAACTACAGGATTGAGTTCATTGGAATTCGCAGGATTCCCTCCGCCAAATGTCCAAGACAAAGCATTTACATTTGTAGATAAGTTATCAAAAGTAACCGTAAGTGGCGCTTCTCCAACAGTAACATCAGCAGAAAAATCTGCAGCTGGCAGTTCCGAAGAAGTGATGTAATTATTCTTTACAAGGGTATCTGATCCAAATGTATTGCTAACAATTAATTCCACATCATAGATTCCAGCATTTGGGTAATTAACGATTGGATTGGGATCACTTGATGTTGCAGGAGTTCCTCCTTCAAAGGTCCAAGCATAAGTCTCAACTCCATTACTAGAAAGGTCGTTAAAGGTAGAAGTTAGTGGTGCTTCTCCAAACCTTGGACTTGCTTCAAAATCAACAAGAGGTGGCGCTCCATTAAGCTGACTACTCACTTCAAACAACCAGTTTCCATAATCACCTCCTTGTCCATAACAACCTACAAACCAAGCACTCGGATACGGAGAATTGTGCTTACGACAGCCACCACTATAATCACCCCATCTCTGTGAATTCCCCTGAGCAGTTTCGATAGGAGTTTCCCCAGCCTTAATCAAAACCGATTGAGAAAAAACCATATCCTCATCTACATTGACTGCTCTTATTTGAGGATAAACTGAAGAACCTGATTGTAAGAAACCAATCATGGCTTCGTTAGAAGTTGAATCTAAACTATAAGGAGCTACACTAGGATATGAAAGGTCAAATTGAAGTTGACTAAAGTTAGCCCAAGTATTTGTCAATGTCGTTACGTCTACACGATTGTAACGAACGCCAGAGTAACCACCAAATGCGTCAAGTGAAAAGACAAAATGTACTATACCATTCGCATAGTAAGCATTTCTAATTCGCGTACCACCTGTGCCTAAAACAGAATTAGAACCTAATTGCAAGGCATTCCCTGGAGGATCATAAAAACCGGTGTTGATCGAATAAACATTAATAACTTGATTTGCATTAACCGAGTCAGTTACTTCATATAATGAAAATTGATTTCCTCCAAAACCGTTGCTGACCATAAAAATACCTGGACCATATTCTCCGTCGTAACCATAAGAAGCTGGCACTATTGTAAATGCATCAAACCCATCTCCTGCAGTTATGTCATTAAAGTATTCCCAATCAACGTTCCCACCTACAAAAGCCTCTTCTTTCTTGATTTGCAACATAACTGATTGAGCAAAATTACTGTTGTTTGTAAACAAATTCCCTGTAATAAAAAGGTCATGTGCTGAGATGGCAATATTTGGAAAATCAAACCAATTACCATCTAAAAAGTCACCATCAAAAGTATAGAAGTGCCAACCATCTAATGGGTTTTCAGAAACTGAGAAACCAACAACCAGTTCAGAAGTCGCTGAGTTGTTTCCACTTAAAACGATCATGATAAATTTATCTTCAACTGGATCGTACAATACCTTTGGATCAAACAAAAATGCGGATACACCAAGTCCAGCAAATAAATTTTCAAATGGTGTGTCTGGACCTAGCGCTACTCCATCTTCATTATAATAACGTACTGCAGAATTGATGACCGAAACGATGTAACCATTATCCGAAATGGCCATATCATTATCTGGTGGACTCCATCCATCAAAACCATTACCTTCAAAAGAAGATATAACAAGAGGAGTTTCTGCTGTCACTGATTCTACTTCTGTGCTAGACGGATCAGGATAAGTTCCATTGGCAATTTCATTCGCTATTTTAGCAGCGGTTTTTGTTGCTTTTAATACCTGCATTTCATCTTCCAAATCTACGGTATGTTGATGACCACCACGTTGGCTCAACTTCACATTCCAAGTAGACCCTTCTATTTCTCTTGGATTCACGAATGCTGCAGGTGACAAGCTTGGCCCTGCTGTTGGCGTAAGTGTATATTTGATTTGGTCGGCTGGTAATTCAGGTTGGAGTACCTGTGCATTTGTAAATACGGGAATAAACAGTCCAATCAGCGTCAGTAGCTTCAAAAATGACTTCATTAGATTCAAGTTTTGATGGTTAAATTTTATAATGAGCCGAAGTTACGAATCAGAATGCATTCGTTCCAGTTTTTAGAGACTAGTTCTTTAAATGTGACAATTGGGAGACGGAAGAGAAAAATTTCAAACTCAAACTCAATTTCAAACTCAATACACATAAGTCGCGTTCATTGGAATTGAGTTTGAGCTTGAGTTTGAATTTGAGTTTGCCCTGAACAATCTTCCATTCTCAACTTCCATCTTCCAGCTCTTTTACTTATCTTTATCCAAATAAAAAAACTGATCATGATCAATATTGTTGAAATAAAAGCTCGTTCAAATAATCAAGAAAAAATACGGGATATCTTATTATTAAAACATGCCATTTGCAAAGGCACTGATCATCAGGTAGATACCTATTTCAGAGTTCAAAAAGGTCGTTTGAAGCTGAGAGAAGGAGATATTGAGAATAACCTGATCCACTATCACCGTGAAAATAAGGAGGGACCAAAGCTTTCTAGCGTAACATTATATCGCTCCGAACCTGACTCTAGTCTTAAGAAAGTTTTGACTGAAGCAAATGGTATTTTGGTGGTGGTTGACAAAATACGTGAAATCTATTTTATTGATAATGTGAAGTTCCATATTGATGTCGTGCAAGAGTTAGGTACCTTCATTGAAATTGAGGCGATTGACGAAACGGGGATTCGCGGCAATGATGAACTATTAAAACAATGTGAATTTTATCTCGATCTTTTCGGAATTAGCAAACACGATTTAGTTTCTGTTTCGTATAGTGATTTACTGATGCAAAAGGTGAATTGATGAAGAAAGAAAAGAAGATGAAAGTTAGAGGTGGGAAGTTTTCCCATTAACGCGATCCCGCGATCGAGTGAACTTCCAAGCTCCCACTTCTCACTTCCAACTCTTTCCCAACCTCCAACTATTTTTATCATCCTAAGCATACCTGTCTACTCCAAATAGTCAGGCAGAGTCGAAGGACAACTCCCACACACAATGTCTCGTCCAATTCTAAAAATAAAAACGAAAAAAAGCGATTATCTGCTAGAAGCAATTTCTGCACTGGCTGTTATTGCTTTAGTCGCTTTGCCTTTCATTTATTACCATCAACTTCCGGATGAAATACCTACTCATTTTAACGTGCGAGGTGAGGCAGATAGTTTTGGTAGCAAAATCTTAATATGGGTTTTCACAATGATTGGAGTGATTCTTTATTTAGGCTTGACTTATATGAATCGGATTCCACATAAGTTTAACTACCCCGTAGATATCAACCAAGAGAATGCTTATTACCAATATAAGAATGCAATTAAGTTGATTCGAACAGTGAAACTCTTCTCCGTTTTAGTAATGCTTTTTATAACTTACAAATCCATTACCTTTGGGTTGGAAGAATCGGATGGCTTGGGAGTTTACTTTCTCCCCTTCTTTCTTCTTTTGATTTTTGGAACTTTGGCGGTTTATGTGATTACTGCAATTCGAAATAAACGAATTGATGATCACTTGAGGTAGGAAACAAAAAAGATGAGAACTAGTTTAATACTTCAAACGATACACAGCTCTAACAAAATATTACAACAATGATAAAAACAATCATATTCGATTTAGGTGGCGTCTTAGTTGACTGGAGTCCTGACTATGTTTATAAAACAATTTTCGACGACGAAAAAGAAAAGCAATATTTCTTTGATAACGTTTGTACTCCACATTGGAATGAGTTGCAAGATGCTGGTCGTCCGATTGCGGAAGCAAATGAACTTTTGATTAAGGAGTTCCCACAATACGAAGAACAAATTCTTGCCTTTTATGGTCGTTGGGAGGAGATGCTAGGAGGTCCAATACAAGGTACGGTTGAAATTTTGAAGGAGTTGATTGACAACAAAAAACATCGGGTACTTGCGCTGACGAATTGGTCTGCGGAAACTTTTCCAATTGCACTAGAGCGTTACGATTTTCTGCATTGGTTTGAAGGGACACTTGTTTCTGGTGTTGAGAAATTAAAAAAACCAGATCCTGTATTCTATCAATTGATGTTAGATCGCTATACTATTGATCCTTCTACTGCGATTTTTATTGATGATAATTTACGGAATGTTGAGGCTTCCAATAAATTTGGTTTACCTGCTATTCGGTTTTTGTCGCCGGAGAGTTTGCGCGCTGATTTGGTTCGCTTGGGCGTTTTGTGATTTATAGTCCCAGAATTAATCTTAATGTTAAGTATCAGTAGAAATATCATCCCAGTCTTGCTGCATATAATTTATCAGCCAATTTAAGGCATAATGTCTTTCGTAGACAACCCCAGGATTTACATTTAATTCAAGTCCATTTAATCGAGCATCTACACAAGCCCAATTGATTCGATAATAGAGATCATTTGCATCAAGAATTTCTGTTTTCGTTCGTGAGTTTACGACCCTATTTATGAATTCATTTGGATCTTTGTTAGGCCCTATCGGATATCTCTCCCCAGGAATACTGTTCAAATCACACATCTTATCAGGAAAAAGTAACTCATCAATTGCTCCCAATGACCACATCAAAACCCATATTCCTTCACACTGCCAAGACGCTTGATTTTTTCTTTCTGGTGTTGGATTCTCTAAAAAACTTTTCTCATCATCGGTAACATATTTCCAAACATCGTACTGCTTCAGATACGCAATCGCTTGCTGTCCTGTCATGCCACTAAATGCAACCATATTCGTTACTGCCAAGACAACAACTCGTTGAGCAATCTCCTTTGGATTTCTAATGGTCGTATCTTTCTCTGACTCAATACGCGGAAGATTGTAATTAATCTTTATCCTCTTTTCCTCTAAAAATTTTTCTGTTCTCTCCTTCCGAGTTAGCCGTTTCTTAGGCTTAAAAAATCCAAACATATCAAACTTATTTTATAAAAGCTGTTGGTTCTTTGACAATACCAATACTCCCCTATTTCAACAACGTAACATTCCCTTTCTTAAAATACTCCTGACCACCAAAGCAACTAACCTCCAAATAATAACCATACACATCCGGCGGCAACTCTTTACCATCATATGTTCCATTCCAAACCTCATCAACTGACCTCGACTCAAAAACCTTCTGCCCCCAACGATTGTAAATCACCCAGTAAACTTCGTCAATCCCAGTACCGTAAACCTTGAGCACATCATTCTCACCATCATCATTTGGCGTAAAGGCATTCGGAAAAAAGATAAAAGGCTCATCACATATTGGAACCAATACGACCACACGAATCGTCGCTTCATTCGCACAGCCATCTCCATTTTCAATGTAGACGGTGTAGTCAGTTGTCTCTGTTGGTGTAGCAATTGGATTAGAAATTGTTGGGTCATTCAGAGTCGTTGTGGGAACCCACTGGTAATCATAAGTTGAGTTATCTGTCAAAGCATCTAACTGTGAAGACTGACTAATTAAAATCGTATCAGGATCAGCAGTAGCGACAAGTGGTGGTACAAAATTGAAGACATTCACTTGAGATTCTAAGGTAGTGGAACAACCAAATTGATTACTCACAACAGTAGAATACAACACACTCATATCCGGACTCACGGTTGGCGTTCCCGTCATTGCTCCTTCTATAACCTCAGCTGATGGCGACCAGTTAAAGCTCAAGTCTTGATCGAAATCTGGATTATCCACCTCGATCATAACGGTGTCTCCAATACAAACCGTGTAATCTGGAACCGAAGCCGATATTTCATAACTGAATACCGTCACACTATTTTCAAGTGTACAACCAAAGTCATCTTCCACTTGTACGTAGTAAGTTGTTGGTTGACCCGGTGTGACAAGTACCTCCTGATCTTCACTAA
>CALGLS010000551.1 GCA_937959375.1 uncultured Saprospiraceae bacterium | reverse complement strand
GCAGTTGGCGTTGGTTAGGTGAGAAGTGGGATTCTTCGACTCTACCTGGCTGCGCCGAGCTACCGCATGTACATAAGTTGTAACTCAGGTGGATATTATGAAGCTTGAGAGATTTGAGAAATTTTGAATCGTTGAACCTGTCCAGCTGCCAGGCAGGATTCTGAATTTTGAATCGTTGATTTTTGCCTTCTACCTTGTTAAGAGGAAAATCAAAATTCCGAATTCAACGATTCAACGATTCATTATTATCTTTCTTTAATGCCGAATGAGCAATTACAATAGACTTATGTATATACAGTAGCTAAGCGCAACCAGATAGATTTGAAAGACCCAACTCTGTCAATTCGTCACAATAACCCTATTAGCTTGCAAAAGCTCACGCTCAGAATAAATCACTGTTTCGTAAAGACCGAATGGTAGGTAAGCTGTTTCTATGACCGTTGTTCCTTCATGTATTCGTTGTCGGTTGATGAGGTGACCTTCGCTGTCAAAAATATCGAGGGATAAGTTTTCTGCTAGCAAATCTTCTGGTAATTCAATGATGATTTTTTCAGTGGCAGGATTGGGATAGACTTCAGCGATTGGAAGTTGATTTTTATTTTCTTTTATCGCATTCAATCCTCCATCTATTTTTTGTAAAAACATACCTGTCGTATTTCCGCCAGAAATAATGTAACCACCATCTGAGGTTAACTTAATTGAAGATGCTTGCACGAGGGTTCCTTTATCTAAGTCTAGCTGCCAATCTAGGTCACCTTGTGCATTATACTTAATCACGTAACCACTTGTATCTTCTGAAATGTTTGTCCAAAAATCATGGATCGAACCAACGATCACATAACCTCCATCCGGAGACAAAGTAATACCACTTGTCACACCAGGCATATCTAACCCAGCGCTTGTAGTATTGAGTAATTCGCCATTCTCATCTAAGGTGATTAATACTGGAGACAACCAAGCAAAACCTGTTGTATATCCGCCAACTAGGATTTCGCCATTGGCTTTTTCAGTAATAGATAAACCTACATCTGTTACCGCAACTGCGTAGGTATTTGACCAAACCATCTCGCCTTGTTCTGTTATTTTTGCAACTAGTATTTGCTCATTTCGAGAACCTACAATTAGAAAGTTACCATCTTCTGACCTGATGATGTCCATTCCTGAATTGATGCTCCCTAGGTCTGTAAAATATTTTTTAGTCCAAAGGCTATCGCCAACTTCATCTAGCCCTACAATCCATAAAGCCTGATTATTTCCATTAGGAATTTCCGTTGCATCGCCAACTGCGATATATCCATCATCGCTTTCTGCAATAGCATAAAACTTTTCGATACCATTATAGGCATGTACTTTTGTCCAGAGTGAGTCTCCGTTCATATCGGTTCGCAGAATCATTCCTCCACTAATACTCAAATCAGTAGAAGTGCTACCTGCAATAATAAAACCACCATCTGTTGTTTCTAAAACAGCTCGTCCCGTTTGTTGCCCAACAGCTCCTGCATTATAAACTTTCGACCAGAGTTCATTGCCATTCGCATCTGCTTTTACCAGCCAAGTATAATGTCGGATCGCACCTGTAGGATAGTCAATATCGCCTACCATTACAAAACCACCGTCAGCTGCTTCGACAACATCAAAACCTTTACCCCAACCGAAATTATGTGTAAATGTTTGCTCCCATCCTTGGGCAAAAAGGCTTGTAGTAAACAGGAGTAAAAACAAAAAGAATGCACTTGTTTTGTTCGATAGCTTTTTCATCTTGCGGGCTTTTTAGTGTTATTCAATACATGGTCGTCTACTCATACTAACGAAGATAAAAAAGAGATGGTTGGGTTAAGGCACCCTTGCAGAAGGTTAAAGAAATTAACAGTTGATTATTTCTAAAAAAAGTGCTTCGTCAAATATGGTGGGTTTTCTTTCTAGCGTATTTTTAAACACTAAGTTCACTGAGGTTACTAAGCTCGTTTTCGCAAAAAATACTGGGTGAACTTAGTGTTTAAAACACTTACGATTGCAGCCTCGGATTATCTAATAACAACACTAATATTCCTGTTACCCACTAAACTTGTCAAGAGCAAAAAAAAAGTCGTATCACCATTTCGTGATACGACTTTAATAAACTATAATCTCATGAAAAATTAAATCGAATTTTGGGGTTTGAATCTAATTGAATCTAAAAACGTTAATCTCATTTTGCGATACAAGAACTAATTGAATCTCAAAATTTTGTAATGACTCAAAAAATAATTTGTCTGTTTTTCTTTTGGAAGCTTTTAGCTAAACCACGATCCTAAACGTCGTTTAATTTAAAATTTTCCAAACGACAAATTATTTTTTTGATGTCGTAATCGGTTTGTGGAATGTTCTAATCCTTATTTATGAATCTTAAATCTTATTTATTTACTTAGCTAGTAACTTACCTGAGCTAACCGGAATCCCTTGAGATTCGATTTTGTAAAAATACATTCCGCTTGTTAAGCCGGAGCGATTTAATTGGTAAGTCATTCCCGTAAAACTTTCGTTTCTTAAAAGGCGACCTGAGACATCATATAATTTGAAACTCAGATCTTTCAATTTACGATCCGCAACAACTTCAACAGTTGCTTGATCAACGAAAGGATTCGGATAAACATTTACATCTTCTACACCATCCAAAAGGATTTCATCTGTACTCACTATAACTTCTATAAAATCTGATAAATCACAACCTTCGATTGTATCGGTGGTATGAAAAATAGAATCTGTTTTGATGGGTGATTGAAAATCAAAGTAGGCGGCAGCACTGTTGTCCACGATGGATCCTCCAGGATTGTCCAGTTTTTGGGAAACTCGATATTTGACAAATATGGAAGATTCGTCAGGATCAGCGCTGCCACCCGTTAAATTGATATTTTCAAAAGTGAAACTCAGGATACCACAGCCATAAACATCCATTGTGTATTCATGATTGCTCACCCCTGGTCTTACCGAAGCAGGGTCCAAGAAAGGTGATAATGTATCCCGAATCACCACCCTGATTGCCGTGTCTGGGCCGGTATAAAAAAACCGGTGATGATATTTGAGATCAGCACATTGCTGAATAAAATGCTCTGAACCGTAGCCTTTGGGATAGCCTCTTGATTCGTTGTCCAGTGTAGTTTCATTTTCCTGACAATCTACTGAAAGGAAATGGTCGTAATCGTTTTCAGGTAATTCATTGACAGCTCCAGTCGTGAAAGATCCTCCACCAACTACACATCCTTCGATGGCTTCTGATGGGCGACTATCTCCTGGATGACCAGCAACTTGTTCTGCTATTATTCTATATGTAGGGCCTGTAGCAGGCATCGTAATTACGGTATCTTGTCCTGCTCCGATTCCAGTTACTGGCACCGTTAACAAAAACATGTCTTCAACGATTACAAAGTCAGTCGCAGCCACTAGTCCTTCCAAACCCACATTTCTAACGGTCAATCTCACCTCTCCACCAACACAGTCGGTATCCACTTCTAGTGAGGGCCCCGTGTAGTTCACTCCGCAAAATTCATCTGGATAAGCATGTGCTCTTGCAGAATGCGTTTCGCCATCTACTCCGTCAACGGTTACGTTGATTACAATTTCTCCACAATCAAAAGGACCTAGTTCTGGTAAGTTTTCAAAACGAATGATCTCTCCAATTACACTAAAAAGTGGTGTTGAAGAATTGATCGTATATGAATCATCAAACTCAACTTCTACATAAAGATCAGAAGTCAATGCGGTGCTTGTTCCGTTATTGCAATAAGTGATTAAGTAGTCAGTCGTTCCACTTGGCGTCAGACCAAGTGTCGTCATATCCACTTCAATGTCTGTACATGGTTGCACGATAAAACTTGCAAAATCCAAATGCAATGTGTCGTCTGGTGCGTTGAAGTTAATCGTTTGAGATTCGATACAAGTGTTCCAATAATCGTTTGGAAAACGTGGCTGAATCATGTAAGAACCTGTACTCACTAAGATGGTGTAGTCGCCATTAGCATCTGATGCTCCGTAGCAAGTGCCCTCATCGCTAACCGCTTCTATAATCCAACCTTCGATTGGTGTATCACTTGGATCAAAATCACAGTTGTTATTTAGATCACGAAAAACATTACCGATGATATAGTTGGAGAAAATGTTTCCTTCTGTATTTGCTTTTACGATGTAGAAGTCTGAGTCAAAGCTAAGTGGGCTATCAAAATGA
>CALGLS010000550.1 GCA_937959375.1 uncultured Saprospiraceae bacterium | reverse complement strand
AGGATGACAACTCTACGTTATTTCTTTTTCAAATGAACTACTCCTCCGCAAGCGGATGGGGTTCCGCATCCACCAAGCTATACTCGGAAATTACTTTTCCAAGCAAGCGTCAGGGAATTCTTAAAGATTAAATGAACATTTAAATAGAACTTAACAAACCTGCCTAGCGGCCCGACAGATTATCATACTTCGACTTCGCTCAGCACAATGTTTTGCGGTTTTACATTTATTAACGGTTTTGCATTTACTATCTTTGCTACAATGCAAAAAAAGCCACTCATCAGCGTCCTCATGCCGGTCTTCAACGCAGGACCTTGGCTAGAAGAATGCCTGCAATCTATTGTAAATCAGACAGAAACAAACTGGGAACTAATAGCCATAGACGATCAATCCACTGATAATAGCTTTGATATACTCAAGCAATTTGCTCAAGAAAATGAGCGGATACAGCTATTTAAAAATCAATCCAAAGGCATTATTCCGGCTTTACAAGTCGCATTTCAACATGCTAAAGGGGCTTATATCACCAGAATGGATGCCGATGATCTGATGTCTGCGGACAAATTAGAATCTTTAAGCACCACCTTATCTGAAAATGGGCCCGGTCACCTTGCTACTGGATGGGTCAAGTACATTAGTCCTACCAATCTAGGAGATGGCTATCTCCGTTACGAAACTTGGCTTAATAACTTATGTAGTACTTCGAACCATTATCAAGATATCTATCGCGAGTGTGTCATCCCCTCCCCTTGTTGGATGTGCGCTAGAGAAGACCTGATTCGAGTTGGTGCTTTCGATTCCACTACGTATCCGGAAGATTACGATTTATGTTTTCGTTTTTACAAAAATGGACTCAAAGTTATTGGCATACAAAAGGTATTGCATTTTTGGCGAGACCATCAAGAACGAACTTCTCGAAATAGCCCAACCTATGCTGATCAACGCTATTTTGATTTAAAACTTCCTTACTTTCTTGATTTGGATTACAATCCAGATCTACCATTAGTTTTATGGGGAACTGGGAAGAAGGGAAAGTTGCTTGCGCAAAAATTAATAGAGCAACAAATAACATTTCATTGGGTTACCAACAACACAAAGAAAATAGGCCTTAATATATACGATATTCAGATTGAATCTTTTAAAGACATTTCTAAACTCAAAACTGCTCAAGCCATTATTGCGGTAGCTGCCCCTGACGACCAGAAAGAAATCAAGCAGTATCTCAAACAGATCGAATCCGATCATAAAATAAGTCCATTTTTTTTCTGTTAAGTTTCCAAAAGAAATAGTATAAATCCCGTGTTTTTCTTAACTTTAGTAACTGAACCTATTGACGTCGTTTGTTAGTCATTATTAAAACAACTATAGGATCAAAACAAAAAACTAAAACTATCAACCGTGAAAAATACATTACCCTTCAAAAACCTATGTTTAGCGTTTACTTTTTTAATGTCTATTACTTTCGTAAACGCTCAGAATAATTCCACTTCTTTTTCTTCAAATCCATTGCTCTTTGCAGACACCTGTTTCGTCGGAGGAAATATAGAAACCTCTTTTGGAAGCTATCCCGATATCGCAGGACTAGACGCCGATCTGATGGAATGGACTGGTACTGGATGGAATGGCTCTTGGCCAAATGCCAACCTAAGCATACCTCCACTCAACAACAGCACCTGTCGCGCTATCTTTATGGGAGCGAGTAGCGGATGGACTGGAGGTGGTGAAGGTTTTGGAATTCGACTCAACACGCCACTTGTAGCCGGACAAGAATACGAACTGTATTTTACTTATGTCAGTCACGGTACAGCTAGTACGGGCAGCTTTAGTCCAAATTTATTCACCAATACCGTTGGTAATAGCATTTGGACAGCCTATGAAGTTGGGCAAATTCCTGCTGTCGGAACGGCTTGGGAAACCAATAGCTTTACCTTTACAGCAACCGCTCAACAAGACGGACACGATTGGATTCTTTTACACACACTAACCAACACAGGATCTGGAATCGTAGGTGCTTACTGCTGCGGTGAAATCAATTCAGAATGTATCACATTCTCAGGTAGCGTCACAACCAATGATGCAGATTGTGTACAAGGTGGCACGGCTACTGCTTCTGTTTCTGGGAACTGTTCAGTACCAACATATACCTGGAGTACGGGCGAAGTTGGCGCTACTATTTCTAACCTAAACGCTGGCAACTATTCGGTCACTATCGTCGATGATTGCTGTGAAGATGTTCAAACCTTTTCCATTGATCAAATTGGTGATGCCCCCTTAGCTGACCTTGGTGAAGATCTATCCATTTGCGATGGAAACGTCATCACCTTAAATGCTGAAAACAATGGTTCTACATATCTTTGGAATACCGGAGGAACAACGCAAACCATTCAGGTAACAACACCCGGAACTTACGCGGTCACTATCACCAATTCTTTTGGCTGTACTAGCCAAGATGAAATTGAAATTACACCTACAGAAATCACACTTGCATTTGAGCCATCTAACCCTTCTTGTAATGTAAACAGTGGCATGGTCGACTTGGAAGTTGCCAATGGTCAAGCTCCTTATACTTACAATTGGAGCAACGGCGCACAAACTCAAGACGTTCAAAACCTGACGCCAGGTTGGTATTTTGTAACAACGACTGATGTAAATAATTGCTTTACAATTGATTCAATTTTTATTGATGCCCCTGTCTTACCGACAGCAGTATTAGCTGAAAATAACAATCTATGCCCTGATGCTTCCAATGGAAGTATTGATCTACAAATACTTACAGGAACTGCTCCTTTCAATTTCAATTGGAGCAATGGTGCAAACACTGAGGACATCTCCAATTTACCTCCTGACGACTACGTGGTGACGGTTACGGATGCGAACAATTGCAGCGGCACTTTTACCGCTACGGTCACTGGCCCACCATCCTTTCAATATGCATTCTCTACCGAAGATGCCTGCGGTGATTATGGCGAAGCTTACGTCCAAGTCAATAGCGGTGGCAATGGTCCTTACACCTACTCATGGAGCAATGGTGCAAGTACTCAATTGATCAGCAATTTAAGTGGAGGTTCGTACACTGTCACTGTTACAGATTCCGGCAATTGTACTTTTACAGCAAATACATTTGTCACTACATTTGACGAAGTTATTTTGGATGTAGAAAAAACAGACATCAGTTGTTTTGGCTTAACCGATGGAAGCATTAATGTAGATGTGGTACAAGGCGCGAGTCCTTATAGTTACGAATGGGACAACGGAGCGCTTACTCCAGACCTACAAGATTTAGACAATGGCACATACACCATTTTTGTTACCGATGACAACGGTTGTATCTCAGCGATAAGCTTAGACATCAACGAACCAACTCCAATCAGTTTAAACGTTTTCCCTACACCTCCAACGAACGTAAATGATGGTGCGCTTACCATAAGTCCAACTGGTGGTACACCTCCATACATGGCCACTTGGAGCAATGATGACATTGGTTTTACAGCAGATAGTTTAAGCCTTGGCATGTACACCGTTTCGATTACAGATGGCAATGGTTGCATGTATTCACAAACCATCAACTTGACGCTAACTTCTACCATCGAAGATGAAACTTTGACACAATTTGAAGTCTATCCAAATCCGAATGATGGTCAGTTTTATGTTGATCTGGCTTTCGCCAAAAAGGAGCATGCAACGGTTCGAATTTTCGATGTATTGGGACGGGAGTTGTTTGTCGAATATGTTGTGGGGACGAATGCTCAGGTGGAGATTGATGTGCGGCGATTTGCTGCTGGAGTTTATTTTGCGGTGCTTGATTTGGATGGTAAGAGGTTTACGCAGCGGGTGGTGGTGGAGTAACCAGATTTACTTTTGTAAATAGGAAAACCGGAGGATTAATTTTCTCCGGTTTTTTTGTTTGGAATACCTTATAGTAATGAAGTTCTTTTAAATTTCATTCCCCATCTCCTTTCCCAAAAGAATTCCTATTTTTGTAAAAACAAAATACATGCCTTGGGATGAGTTGTCAAAAATTGCTTTACTGGGAACTGACCGAACGGTCATACCTCCTGCGTTGAAGCAACAGCTTGAAGCGCTTGGCATTGATCCTGAGATGGAAACCGCTGAGTTGGTTCTAAAAAGCGCAGCCATCCTTCAAGCTAGAAAACGAGCAGGAGCAATTTTGGAAAAATGGGAAGGCGACATTCCTGCCATGGATAGTGCGATTGAAGAAAACCATTGCAATCCAGCATCTACGCGAGATCTTGAATTCATATTGGGTGGAGCGCATGCCCCTGCATTTAACGAATTCATTGATCAAATGAATGCCTATCAAAAAACATTGAGTCCGGTTTTTATTCCTATCATTTTAGAACGTGCTGTTACAGATAAAGACTTGCGAAAATGGGTATTGCCATTGATCGGAGAAAGAGGTCGTTGGTTGGTTCAACAAAACCCGGAGTGGACTTTACTTTTTAGTAAATTAAGTATCGACCAATGGCTTGAAGGAAGCACAGAAGTACGACTTAACATTTTTGAAAAAACAAGAATAGATCAACCGCAAGTAGCACTTAAATTACTGGAGGCTTCCTGGCCTGAAATGGATGCAAAAGTAAAGGTCGCCTTTTTGCAAAAAATGCAAGCCGATCTAAATCCAACAGACGAACCATTCCTAGAAGATCGCCTTTA